>CAZTHV010000099.1:0-10069 GCA_964613165.1 uncultured Marmoricola sp. | reverse complement strand
CTCAAGACCACACCGCGATCGCGGTCGGCTCGGGCAGCCTTCCCGTCCTCGGCACCCCGGTGCTCCTCGCCTGGTGCGAGGCGACCACCTGCGTCGCGATCGAGCCCGCTCTCGCCGAGGGCTCCACCTCGGTCGGCACCCGCATCGCCCTGGAGCACCTCGCCGCCTCCCCGGTCGGCGCGAGCGTCGTCGTCACCGCGACGGTCGTCCACGTCGACGGCCGGCTGCTCCGCTTCGCCGTCGAGGCCCGCGACGCCTCCGGCAAGCTGCTCGGCTCCGGCGAGGTCACCCGGGTCGTGGTCGACGCCGAGCGCTTCCTCTCCCGCCTGTCCTAGCCGGGCCCCGCGTCCTTAGCAGGTGAGCGCCTTCCCAGGCTCGTTCGGTGCATCCAGAGCACTATCTCGGCGTGGGTGAACGGGGGCGTCAGTGCGCGTACGCACTCCCGCAGCTTGTCCCAGACGCGCGTGCTGGCCACGGGCTGAGGATAGGCGTCAGGCGACGTGCTGGTCGTCGATGAGATGAGCGAGGTGGTCCTCGGCCGAGACTGGTTCGCGGCCGGGTTGGTGCGGCGCCTTGGATCGGTAGCGATGACCGGTCGGGGTGGTGATCTCGATGACCTTGCCGCCTCCGCCGCTTCTGTTGCTGGTGTCGATGAGGTCCGTGTGCCAGCCGGTGGTCTCTTTGAGGTAGTTGCAGGCCTCACAGAGCCCTTGGGCGTTGTCGGCAGTGGTCTCACCGCCGGCGGCATATGGCTTGATGTGGTCGACGTGCCGGATGGGGGCCTCGCACCAGGCGGTGCGGCAGGTCTGGTCGCGCCAGACGATCAGGTCACGCAGCCGTCCGGCGAAACGCCGGGCACGGGTGTCCATCGCGACCAGCTCGCCGGATTCCGGGGTTGTGTAGAGGCGGCGCAGCCACACCCGGTCGGCGGTGCGGACCAGCCGCCGGGCCAGGAACGCGGGAACACTCCCGTAGTGGGCCCCGTCGGGACCGGTGACGGTCGCGGCATCGGGCCCACCACGCAGCAGGGTGTGCTCGGTCATGACCAGGTTGACCGCGAGATCCGGCCCGGAAGAGGAGTCGATGCCACCGCTCTTGATCGCGAGACGAGCGCAGAGCTCGTCGGCCATGATCTGCCCGATCCCACGCGGGTCACCGCCATTGCGGGCCGCGACGGCCCGGGCCCGCAGCGCGGCGTACGCACCGATCCCGGACACCAACGGCAGATGGGCGGACAGCTGCACCATCCCGTCCCGCACCGGCCGGATGGACACCCGGCGCTCGTTCTCCGCACCGGCCAGTCGGTGCAGTGCTGCTTCGGGGTCGAGCCGGTCGGCCAGGCGACGGGCCTCGGTCGCGATCCGCCGATCTCCCATCGGCCCCAGGCGACCGGCCAGGAGGCTGTCGGCCCGGGCCCGATCGGTGCGGGACAGGACGGCGGTCTCCCGGGCCACCAAGGCGGCCTGCCACTCGCTGACCTCGCCGGTCGCCAGGGCCTCGAACGTGAACGGCAGATCAGCCGACAGCGCTCGGGCCAGCCGCAGCGCCGCCCGCCCACGAGCCGGAGACATCTGCCGGGCCAGCCCGACCTGCGCCCCCGTCGACGCCTCGACCTGGGCGGCATCGTGCTGCGGATGCGCCGCGGCGTGGGACTCCGCCAACGCCACGCTCACTCGCGCCTGCGCTGCGGCAGCCGCGGACTTCAACCGCTCCAACGCCGCCAGCGCATCGACCAGCCCAGGCTCGTCACCAGCGACCGGCGCGGCGCCCAACACTCGCGCCCAGGTATCGATCGCTCCAGCATCCAACCAGCCCGCACCGAGCACATCGGCATCGAGCACATCGGCATCGAGCACCGGAGCCGCAGCAGGCGTCAGGTTCACGGATGTCGAGAGATCGAACATGTGTACTAATATAGAGGTTCGGGCCGACACTTTCAAGACGGCGATTTCAATCGGCTGATGCATTCGTCCAAGCACTTCGCAGCCCGGCGGAGACTCCTCGGACCGGTCACGAATCGAGAAGAGCCACCCCGGGCCGAGCGCCTAGTGTCGGGCGCATGAACTCTCTGGAGACCATCGCCCTCGAGGTGGCAGACCCCTCCGCCGCTCGTGACTTCTATGCCCGCGCCTTCGCCCCGGATCTGCCTCTGGACTTCCGGGCCTCCGATGCCCCGACCGAGGGCTTCCGTGGCTTCCACATCTCGATCACCATGGCGCAGCCCGCCGACGTCGACGGTCTCGTCGAGACCGCGCTGGCGGCGGGAGCGAGCGCGATCAAGCCGGTGAAGAAGTCCCTGTGGGGGTACGGCGGCGTGCTGCGGACGCCGGACGGCTCGATCTGGAAGGTCGTCAGCTCGAAGAAGAAGAACACCGTCCCCGCCAGCCGGGCGATCGAGAGCATCGTGCTGCTCATCGGCGCGGACGACGTAGCCGCCAGCAAGCGGTTCCACGTCGACCGTGGCTTCGATGTCGCCCGCTCCATGGGCAAGACGTACGTCGAGTTCGAGCCCGGCTCCGGCGCCGTGACCCTCGGCCTGCTCGGCCGCAAGGCGCTGGCCAAGGATGCCGGCGTCCCGGTCGAGGGCAGCGGGTCGCACCGAGTGGTGCTCGTCGGCGGCAGCACCGCCGCCACCGACCCCGACGGGTTCGTCTGGGAGCCTGCCGCGCGCGGCGAGTAGGTCCCGCCGAGGCGGTGCTCAGATCCCGAACGTGCTGCGCGGGTACGCCGCGTTCACGTCGGTGATCACGTTGACCAGGTAGGGCACGTCGGCGGCGAAGGCGCGGTCGAGGGCCGGGCCGATGTGGGCCGGGTCGGTGACGGTCTCGCCGGCTCCGCCGAGGGCCTTGACCACCTCGTCGTACCGGGTCTGGTGGGCCAGGTCGGCGGCGACGTCGTACCCGTAGAGCATCTGCATCGGCTGCTTCTCCAGCCCCCAGGCGGAGTTGTTGCCACAGACCATCACCACGGGCAGGTTGTGCCGGACCAGGGTGTCGACGTCCATCAGCGACATGCCCGCCGCGCCGTCGCCGTAGAGCAGCACCACCTGCGCGGACGGCCGGTGCAGCCGGGCTGCGATGGCCGCGCCCATGCCGGCGCCGAGGCAGCCGTACGGGCCTGGGTCGAGCCAGCCGCCGGGCCGCTTCGGCTCGACGAACTTGCCGGCGAAGGAGACGAAGTCGCCGCCGTCGCCGATGACGATGGCGTCCTCGGCCAGCCGGGGGAGCAGCTCGCCGTAGATCCGCGCCGGGTGGATCGGGTCGGCGGCCGCGGTGAGCAGCTCGGCGTCCCGGGCCGCCGCGGCAGCGACGGTCTGCTGCAGCTGGTCGGTCCACGAACCCCAGTCCGGCCTGGCGGGCAGGCCCTCGACGGCGGTGCGCAGCCCGTCGAGGACTAGGGTCAGGTCGCCGGAGGCCGAGCCGGCCAGATCGGCGTGGCCGGAGACCTGGCCGGGGGAGTCGGCCAGGTGGACCACGCGAGCCGGAGTCGCCCCCTCCTTCCCGCCGAAGACGCCGTAGCCGAGGCGGAAGTCCAGCGGAGTGCCCACCACGATCACCAGGTCGGCGCCGCCCAGCGCCTGCCCGCGGGCCTTGGTGACCAGCATCGGGTGCCCGCCCGGCACCAGCCCGCGGCCCATGCCGTTGGTGATGGCGGGGATGTCCAGGCCGTCGACCAGCCGGAGCGCGGCGTCCTCGGCGCCGTCGGCCCACACGTCGGTGCCCAGCACCACGACCGGCCGGGTGGCCTCGCCGAGCAGTCGGGCGATCGCGGCGATCGCGTCGCCGTCGGGCTCGACCCGCTGGCGCTCGGTGACCGGCGGGCGGACCGACGTCGCGGTGTTGAAGAACTCGTCCATCGGCACGTCGACGAAGACCGGCCCACGGTGCGGCGCCCCGGCGACCTCGAAGGCCTCGTGCAGGCCGGTCGCCATCTCGGCGGCGGTGGGGATGGTGCGGGCGAGCTTGGCGACCGGCGCGATGATCGGTGGCTGGTCCAGCTCCTGCAGCGCGCCGGTGCCCCAGCGGTTGGCCGGTGCGCGACCGCCGACGACGACCAGGGGTGCGCCGGCGAACTGTGCCTGGGCGATCGCGCTCACCCCGTTGGTCACGCCGGGGCCGGCGGTGAGCACGGCCAGCCCTGGAGTGCGGGTCAGCTTGCCCGTCGCCTCGGCGGCGAAGGCCGCGGTCTGCTCGTGGCGGACGTCGAGGATCCGCATCGGCGGGTCGGCCTTGACCGCACCGTCGTACATTGGGAAGACATGGGCGCCTGACAGGGTGAACATCGTCTCCACGCCGTGGGCGCGGGCGACGGCGACGGCGTGCTCTCCGGCATGGGCCTCGACGGCCTGGCTCTGGTTCTCCTGGGTCATGCAGCCGAGGTTACTGCTCAGTCACCTCAGTGCTGTCGAGGTGTGACGAAGTAGGCGCTGTTGGTCGCCTTGAGCTGGTCGATGAGGACCAGCAGCAGGTCGGTGCGGACCGCCGGCCGCTGGCCGCCCAGGCCGAGCTGGAGATGCAGGCCGCGCAGGTAGCTCTGCACGTTGCCGGCGACGTGGAAGGGGTTGTGGTCGGCGTCGCCGGCCGGCCGGGCTCCCGCGGCCAGGCGGGCGATCCACGGCTCCAGCACGTCCAGCCCGAGTACGTCGCGCCGCAGCAGATGCATCGTCGCCAGCGCGAGCCGGTCGACCTCGCCGCAGACGAAGAACTCCTCGGTCGGCGCCAGCAGCCGATCGGCGATCACGTCGAGTACGACGGTGAGCTCCATCCGGCCCAGGTGCGGGGACCGGGCCAGGGCGCCCAGCGCGTCGGCGCCGTGGGCGACGGCATGCGCCCAGCCCTTGCCGGGCACGAAGCCGCGCAGGTCGCGCTCCCGACTGAGCCAGCTCATCAGCCGGTCGCCCCAGCGCAGCACCACGTCGGTGGTGCTGAGGCCGGCCTGGGTGTGCCGGTCGATGCACTCGGTGAGCATCAGCGCGGAGAAGCTGCGCCGGAAGACGGTGTCGGTGCCCACCTCGCCCAGGCCGATGTCCAGGCCGTGGCACATCCCGTCGCCGAGCCCGATCAGCAGGTCGTCGTACACGCCCTCGTCGATCCAGGTCGCCATCGTCGGGAAGGCGATCGCGTCGCGGACGGCCGGATCGGGATCGCCGAGCATCCGGGTGAGGTCCTCGGTGAGCTCCACGAGCGAGCGACCCTCGGGCACGCGGAGACCGTCGGCCACCACCTGCTCCCAGAAACCGATCCCCGCCTCGGACATGGGACCGATTCTCTCATCCGGGCGGGACGGCCCGGCCGGAAACCGTCCGAGCGCCTGGCGTCCTACCCTGTCGTCATGCCCTCCTCCCCTGTCGAGCGTGTGTGGGCCCATGCCGGGCTCGCCGAGGTGGACCTGGAGTGGCTCACCCTGCTGCAGGCGGACTGGCAGATCATCGCGGACCTGTCCTTCGCCGACCTGGTGCTGTGGGTCGCCGATCGGGACGGCAGCGGCTTCTGGGCGGTCAGCCAGATGCGGCCCACGACCGGACCGACCGCGCTGGTCGACGACGTGGTCGGGACCTTCGCCGAGCGGGGCGCCCGGCCGCTGCTCGACGCCGCCTTCGACGACGGCCGGATCGCCCGGGAGGGTGACCCGGAGTGGCGCGACGACGTGCCCGTGCGGGTGGAGGCGTTCCCGGTACGCCACGGCGACCGGGTGATCGCGGTCGTGGCCCGCAACACCAACCTGCGCGGCGTGCGCACGCCCAGCCAGCTGGAGCTGGCCTACCTGCAGACCGCCGGCGAGCTCACCCAGATGATCGCCCGCGGCGGCTTTCCCTTCCCCGGTCAGCGCTCCGACCATGCCGACTCCCCGCGCGTCGGCGACGGCTTCATCCGGGTCGACGCCTTCGGCCGGGTCGACTACGCGAGCCCGAACGCGCTCTCGCTCTTCCGCCGGCTCGGACTCACCGGCGACCTGGCCGGGCAGGACCTCGCTGCGATCACCCGTGCCCTCGTGCCGCCGCGCCGCCACCTCGACGAGGAGACGCTGAGCAGCGTGCTCTCCGCCCGGATGCCGCGCGACACCGAGATCGACACCGGCGTGGTCACCGTGATCCTGCGGGCGATCCCGTTGCGGCCAGAGGGCGTGCACACCGGTGGGCTGATCCTGCTGCGCGACGTCACCGACCTGCGCCGGCGTGACCGTGAGCTGGTCACCAAGGACGCCACCATCCGGGAGATCCACCACCGGGTGAAGAACAACCTGCAGACGGTGGCCGCGCTGCTGCGGCTGCAGGCGCGCCGGATCGACTCGGCCTCCGGGCGCGAAGGCCTGGAGGAGGCGGTACGCCGGGTGGGGGCGATCGCGGTCGTCCACGACACGCTGAGCCAGACCTTCGAGGAGTCCGTCGACTTCGACGCCATCGCCGACCAGCTGATCGGCCTGGTCGGCGAGGTCGGCTCGCGGGACGACCCGGTGACGATCCGGCGGGAGGGGTCCTTCGCCACGATCGGCTCGGAGATCGCCACGCCGCTGGCGATGATGCTCACCGAGCTGCTCCAGAACGCGCTGGAGCACGGCTTCCCACGCGGTGGCCCCGGACTGGTGCGGGTCGCCGTCCGGCGTACGGCCGAGGAGCTGGTGGTCGAGGTGGTCGACGACGGGGTCGGCGTACGTCCCTGCGTGGATGTCGTGGACTCGCCGAGCCTGGGCCTGTCGATCGTGCGGACGCTGGCCGGCGAGCTCGGCGGACGCTTCGAGCTCAGGCCCGGCGACGACGGCGGGACCCACGCGGAGATCGTGGTCCCGCTGGGCCTCGGTGGCTGAGCCGCCCGGTCGTCAGGCCGAGCGCACCCGCGCGCGGGCGTTGCGGCGCTTCAACGCGCGGCGCTCGTCCTCGCTGAGTCCACCCCAGACCCCGTGGTCCTGGCCCACCTCGAGCGCCCAGGCGAGACATTGCTCGCGGACCTCGCACCGTCGACACACCTGCTTGGCCTCCTCGATCTGGAGGATGGCCGGACCGGTGTTGCCGATCGGGAAGAACAGCTCCGGGTCCTCGTCGAGGCACGCGGAGCGGTGGCGCCAATCCATGGCGTGAAACTCCAGTTCTGTCGTGTGTGAACGCATTCACTAGGTCGGACCCACCGCTGCTCCGGTCGGGAGAATCGGTGGGGTTGGCCGGCCGCCCGTCCTTGTCGGAGGGCAACCCGATCGATCGTTCCAACAAAGGCCGGTCCAGCACAAGACCCCACGCTGGTCAGGTTCGTCACAGAGACCGACTGGGACCGACCGACCCCGGCGGTCGCCTAGGGTCTGCTGGTGTGAACGCACCGACCGACGAGTCTGTTCCCGCGCCGCTGCTGATCGCCGCGGGACTGGTCCTGATCCAGGGCATCGCGACCGTGATCTACGGTGCCGGGGAGCTGGTGCACCTCACCTCGGACCGGCTGGTCATGGGCCTCACCACCGCGGCCTTCTTCCTGGGCTATGGGGCCGGCTTGGCGGCATGCGCCTGGGGGCTGCGTCGCGCGCACCGATGGGCGCGGGGTCCCGTGCTGCTCGCGCAGCTGATCTGGCTGGGCCTGGCGTGGGGGTTCCGGCACGGTGACACACTGGTCATCGCACTGGTGCTCGCCGTCCCCGCGCTCGTCGTACTCGCCGGCCTGCTGCACCCGCGCTCCATCGAGGCACTGGAGCGCTAGCTCTGCCGGATCGAGGACCGCAGCTGCTCCAGGGTGCGGGCCAGCAGCCGGGAGACGTGCATCTGGGAGATGCCGATCTCCGCGGCGATCTGCGACTGGGTCATGTTGCCGAAGAAGCGCATCGTCAGGATCTGCCGCTCGCGGGCGGGGAGCTGCTCCAGCAGAGGCCGGACCGACTCGCGGATCTCGATGTGCTCCAGTGCCTTGTCCTGCTCGCCGAGGCTGCCCAGCACCGAGCCGTCGCCGTCCTCTCCGTCACCGGCGTCCAGGGAGATCGTGGAGTAGGCGTTGGCGCTCTCCAGGCCCTCCAACACCTCCTCGATCGAGGAGCCGATCCGCTCGGCGACCTCGCGCGGAGTGGGGGAGCGGCCCAGCTCCTGGGCCAGGTCGCTGGTGGCGGTGCCGATCGCGAGTCGCATCTCCTGAAGCCGCCGGGGCACCCGGATCGCCCAGCCCTTGTCCCGGAAGTAGCGCTTGATCTCGCCGAGGATGGTCGGTGTGGCGTACGTCGAGAACTCCACGCCGCGCCCCGAGTCGAATCGGTCCACCGCCTTGATCAGCCCCACGGTGCCGACTTGCACGAGGTCGTCCAGCGGCTCGCCGCGGCCCTGGAACCGGCGGGCGCAGTGACCGACCAGCGGCAGGTGCAGCGCGATCAGCTGCTCGCGGGTGGCCGCCGCGGTCTCGGCGTCGGTGCCGTCGTCGCCGAGCACGGCGAACAAGGCCCGGCTCAGCTCGCGGGGGTCTGGCTCCGGCAGATCCCCTGTCTCCCCCAGTGGCTCCATCAGCTCAGCGCGCTCGAGGACAGTCGCAGGACGATGGCACGGCGGTCGCCGCCGGCCGGGTCGTCTGCCGGGCCGGCCTCGACGCTGTCGGTCAGCGTGCTCAGCACCTGCCAGGCGAAGCCATCGGTGTCGGGGAAGGAGGTGGGTCCGGCTCCGTCCGCGGAGAGGCGGACCTCGATGGAGCCGTTGCCGAGCCGGAGGTCGGCGGTGAGGTAGCCGGTGTGGTCCGCGTCGAGCACCAGGGCGCACGCCTCGCTGACCGCCATCTTCAGGTCGTCGATGTCCTCGATGGTGAAGTCCAGGCGGGCCGCCAGAGCAGCCGCCGTTGCCCGCAGCGTCGCCACGTAGGCCAGGTCTGCCGGGACGCGGAGGGAGACCTCGGGCGCGGCATCGGGCTCTGGGTGCATATCCGCACCCTATGAGATTCGGGCCGACTGCCTTCGGGCGACTCGTCCGCGGTGGTTGGGGACAAGCGCGCGTTGGTGTCTCGCAAGGCTCGGGGTCGCCTCTGGAAGGGGAAGGCCCCAGGGCTTCGGCCGCTGGCGGTCGCCGCCCGCGGTGGTTGGGGACAAGCGCGCGTTGGCGTCTCGCAAGGCTCGGGGTCGCCTCTGGACGGGGAAGGCCCCAGGGCTTCGGCCGCTGGCGGTCGCCGTCCGCGGTGGTTGGGGACAAGCGCGCGTTGGCCCCTCGCAGGCTCGGGGCCGCCTCTAGACCAGAAGGCGTAAGAGGCGGCCTCGCAAGCTCGGCCGCGTCTTACGCCTTCTTGGTCTCCCAGAAGATCTCCGCGATCTCATCGATCTTGGCCAGCAGCTGGTCGGCGACCGCGGCATCGAGGCTGCCCTTGGTGCCGGTGGCGCCGGCGAGCTTGGTCGCCTCGTTCACCAGGGTGTGCAGCTGCGGGTACTTCTCGAAGTGCGGCGGCTTGAAGTAGTCGGTCCACAGCACCCACAGGTGGTGCTTGACCAGCTCCGAGCGCTGCTCCTTGATGATCAGCGCGCGGGTGCGGAAGTCGGGGTCGTCGTTGTCGGCGACCTTGGCGATGACCGCCTTGATCGACTCGGCCTCGATCCGGGCCTGGGCGGGATCGTAGACGCCACAGGGCAGGTCGCAGTGCGCGGTGGCCTCGACCGTGGGGGCGAAGAGCGTGAACAGCATGAGGTTCCTCTCCATTTCTTCTCCGGCTCGATATGTCGCGTTATGTTCGCGTACTGCGACACTACCCGCAGACGGCCCCCGGGATTCCTGGGGTCCAGCCTTGAAACACCGGCACGAACAGGTGGGTTCGGATGCGCTCGCGTTGGGGGATGGTGCTGCTGCGCGGCCGGTCGATGACGCCGACCCTGCGCGACGGCGACCGCCTCCTGGTCCGGTACGCCGCCCCCTCGGACCCAGCGCCCGCGGTCGGCGACCTGGTGCTGCTCCGCTTCCCCGACGGCGAGGTCTCGGTGAAGCGGGTCGAGTTGGCCGAGCCCGGCGGCGTCATGGTGACCCGCGACAACCCCGCCGAGGGCAGGGACTCCTGGACGCTCGGCGGCGTGGCGATCCCGTACGACGACGTACTGGGGGGTATCCGGATCCGGCTGTGGCCGCGGCCCGGGCTTGTGC
>CAZTHV010000098.1:0-10182 GCA_964613165.1 uncultured Marmoricola sp. | reverse complement strand
CACGTGCTCTTCGACGTCGACGCGTCGGTGGGCGCCGGCCGGACCGTCGCCCTGCTCGGCCGCAACGGCGCGGGCAAGACCACACTGTTGCGCAGCGTCGCCCGCGGCCTGGTGTCCACGACCGGCGAGGTGCGCTACGCCGGCCGTCGGATCGACCGCCTGTCCGCGGACAAGGTCGCGCGGGCCGGCGTACAGCTGGTGCCGGAGGACCGGCGGATCTTCGCCTCCCTCACCGTCGAGGAGAACCTGTTGCTGGCGCTGCGTGCCGCCGCCGGCCGGCCGCGGCAGAGCATCGCGGGGATGGTGGAGATGTTCCCGATGCTGGCCGACCTGCTCGGCCGCGACGGGTTCGCGCTCAGCGGCGGCGAGCAGCAGCTCGTCGCGATCGCCCGGGCGATGATGGCCAGCCCCACGCTGCTGCTGCTCGACGAGCCGTCGGAGGGCCTGGCCCCGCGGATCGTGCAGGAGGTCGGCCAGGGCCTGCGCACCATCAAGGACCGCTTCGACGTCACCGTCATCCTCGCCGAGCAGAACGTCGCCTTCGCGCTGGAGATCGCCGACGACGTGTGTGTGATCGACGACGGCCGGGTGGCCTATCAGGGAGGAGGTGCGGAGTTCCAGGCGAGGCCGGAGATCCGCGATCGGTATCTCAAGGTCTGAATGTTCCAACCCCTCGACTCCGGGTCCTCACGACCCACACCATCACTTCGCCCTACTGGAGGTCTGAGCCATGAAGAAGTCCGTGGTGCTGTCGCTGACCGTGGCAGCCGCACTGATCACTACGACCGCATGCTCGAGCAAGGCGGCGCGAGACGCCGACAAGGCCGCCGAGGAGGGGCCGATCAAGGTCGGCCTCGTCGTGGTCACCTCCGGCCCGCTGGCCGAGATCGGCCAGTCGCACGAGGCCGGCGCCCGATTGGCGGTCAAGCAGATCAACGCCGACGGGGGCGTCGACGGCCGCAACCTCGAGCTCGTCGTCAAGGACGAGAAGGGCGACCCCAACACGTCGGTCCAGGTCGCCCGTGAGCTGCTCGGCGACGGCGTCAAGCTGATCGCCGGCTACACCCTCGACCCCGACTGCCTCGCCGCCTCGCCGATCATCACCGACGGTGGCGGGCTGCTGGTCGGCCTGAGCTGCCAGGGCGACGCGCTCACCCAGGACAGCCTGACCGACCACTACTTCCAGCTCGCGCCGACCAACTCGATGCTCTCCAGGGCGACCGCCAAGATCGCCGCGGAGAGCGGTCTGGGCACCTGGCAGGGGATCGGGCCGGACTACGACTTCGGCCGCGAGGTGTGGTCGCGCTTCGTCGACGCGCTCGGCAAGGACAAGGCCGGCAAGGACGTCTACGTGCCGCTCGACGCGACCCAGGTGTCGCCGTACATCAACTCGCTGCTCTCCGGCCTGCCCAAGGACAGCGCCGAGAGCACCGGGCTGTTCATGTCGACGTTCTCGGCGACGACCATCGGCCTGGCGAAGCAGGGCGCGGCGTACGACTTCTTCGGCCGGTACGGCGAGGTGCTGAACCTGGGCGGCTCGACGCCGACCGCCGAGGCGCTGGGTGCCGACACGCCCCCGATGACCTTCATCTACGACTACTTCGACGAGGCCTTCGACAACGACGTCAACACGGCCTTCGTGGAGGGCTACCGCGAGGACAACGACAACCGTCGGCCGAACGCATGGGCCTACGAGGGGTACGCCGCGATGCTGGCGATCAAGGCCGGTGTCGAGAAGGCCGGGAGCAGCGACGCGGTGAAGGTGGCCGAGGCGATGCCCGGCATGAGCTTCGACGGTCCCAAGGGCAACCTGGAGTTCCGTGCCTCCGACCACCTGCTGATGTCGCCGGTGACCGCCTGGAAGGTCGAGGGTGACAAGGCCTCTCCCGAGGGCTTCCGGGTGCTCAACAGCCGCGCCATCCCCGCCGAGGAGGTCGCGCCCTAGCCGGCCCGCCCGGGCCTGGCGCGCACCGCCGGGCCCGGGCGAGCCACCAGCGCCGCGACCGAACGCGATCCGAGGCAAGGAGAGGTGACGATGGAGACCGATGGCATGCCCCTGGACGGGCCGCTGGACGGCCTGAGGGTCCTGGACGTGTCCACGATCCTCGCCGGTCCGCTGTGCTGCCAGATCCTCGGCGACTTCGGCGCTGAGGTGATCAAGGTCGAGCACCCCGCGCGCGCCGACGGCATGCGTGGCCACGGTCCGTCCAAGGACGGCGTGCCGCTGTGGTGGAAGGAGATCAGCCGCAACAAGCGCACCATCGCGGTGGACCTGAAGTCCGAGGACGGTGCCGGCGTGCTGCGACGGCTCGCGGAGACCGCGGACGTCCTGGTGGAGAACTTCCGGCCAGGAGTCCTGGAGCGCTGGGGGCTCTCCCCGGAGCGGCTGCTCGAGATCAACCCCCGCCTGGTGATCGTGCGGATCACCGGGTTCGGCCAGACCGGTCCCTACGCACATCGCCCCGGCTTCGGCACCCTCGCCGAGGCGATGAGCGGCTTCGCCGACCTGACCGGGCTGGAGGACGGCCCGCCGACCCTGCCGGCGTTCGGACTGGCCGACAGCATCTGCGGGATCGCCGCCAGCTCGGCCGCCCTGATGGCGCTTCGCCACCGTGACCGCACCGGTCGCGGGCAGGTCGTCGACCTGAGCATCCTGGAGCCGATCATGACGGCCGTCGGACCGGGGCCGATGGTCTACCAGCAGCTGGGGCGGCTGGAGCGGCGCCGGGGGAACCGATCCGCCAACAACGCGCCGCGCAACACCTACCGGACCCGGGACGGCTCCTGGGTCGCCGTCTCGACCAGCGCGCAGAGCATCGCCGAGCGAGTGCTCACCTTGGTCGGCCACCCCGAGGTGATCGCCGAGCCGTGGTTCGCCCACGGGCACAGCCGTGCCGAGCATGGCGACCTGCTGGACGCCTACGTCGGGGACTGGATCGCCGAGCGCGACCGCGACGACGTGCTCGCTGCCTTCGAGGAGGCCGGCGCGGCGATCGCCCCGATCTACAACGCCCGTGACATCGCGGAGGACGCGCACATCCGAGAGACCCGGATGCTCACCCTGGTGCCCGACGACGACCTCGGCGACACGCTCCAGCACAACGTCATGTGGCGGATGAGCGAGACCCCGGGACGGATCCGGTTCTCCGGGCGAGAGCACGGCGCCGATACCGAGCAGGTGCTCGCCGAGCTGGGCTACGGCCCACACGACATCGAAGAACTCAGGAAGAGAGAGGCAGTCAAGTGACCGACCGGCTGTTGGAGCTCGTCAGTGCGGGCGTGAGGCAGGTCGACCTCGGTCGCCAGCTGCGCGTGGGGATGCCCCAGTCGCCCAACCATCCCGCGTTCCACCATGCCCTGCCGCGGCGCCACGGAGACATGCGCCGGCCCGACGGCAGTAGCGCGGCCAACGACGTGATCACCACCGGCACGCACGTGGGCACCCACATCGACGCCCTCGCGCACGTGTCCCACGACGGTCTGCTCTACGGCGGCATCGACGCCCGCGAGGCCGGCGCCGGCGGCCGGTTCGCCGAGCTCGGCGTGCACACCATCGAGCCGATGGTGCGGCGCGGCGTGCTGCTCGACGTGCCCGGTGCGCTCGGGATCGACACCTGCGAGGGGGGCTACGAGATCACGGTGGCCGACCTGGAGAAGGCCGCGGCCGAGGTCGAGGTCCGTGCCGGCGACGTGGTGCTGATCCGCAGCGGCTGGGGGCGCAGGTTCGCCGATGGGGCCGCCTACCTGGGCACGGAGACGGGCGTGCCGGGCGTCGGCGAGGAGGGTGCCCGCTGGCTGGCCGACCATGCCGTCCACGCCGTCGGCGCGGACACGATCGCCTTCGAGCGGCTGGCGCCGGGTGGCCACACGGTCCTGCCGGCGCACCGGGTGCTGCTGGTGGAGCGAGGCGTCTACATCATCGAGGCGCTCGATCTGGAGGCACTGGCCC
Source organism: uncultured Marmoricola sp. (assembly GCA_964613165.1). GTDB lineage: Bacteria > Actinomycetota > Actinomycetes > Propionibacteriales > Nocardioidaceae > Marmoricola. The sequence continues at coordinate 6,233 of CAZTHV010000098.1, read as the reverse complement.
AGGAGGCCAGCCGCGAGTTCACCCTGGTGCTCATCCCGCTGAACATCTACGGTGCGACCGGCTCCCCGGTCAGGCCGCTGGCGGTGTTCCAGGGATGAGCCCGACCACGGAGAGCGAGCCCACTCTCGCGCGCCGGCTGGCCGAGTTCGCCGTACGCACCATGGGCGAGCCGCTCGACGAGCGGATCGCCGAGAGCGTGTCCATGCGGGTCCTGGACGTGCTCGGCATCGCCGTGGCCGCCTCCGACCTGGAGACCAGCGCGGCGGCGCGGCAGTGGGCCCGGCTGCAGTCGGCCACCGGCCCGGCCACCGCCGTCGGGATGAGGGAGTCGCTGCCCCCGGGGCTGGCCGCCTTCGTCAACGGCGTGCTGGCGCACTCCCTGGACTTCGACGACACCCACCTGCCTTCGGTGCTGCACCCCAGTGCCGCGGTCGTCCCGGCCGCACTCGCCGCGGCCCAGCGCGCCGGGGCGGACGGGGCCGCGACCGTCCGGGCCATCGCCGCCGGCCTGGAGGTCTGCGTCCGGCTGGGGATGGCCGGGTACGACGAGGAGGCCGGCAACTCGACCTTCTTCGAGCACGGCCAGCACGCCACCTCGATCTGTGGCGCGATGGGCGCCGCCGTGGCTGCCGCCGCCCTGGACGGCGGCGTGGACGACGTGCAGAACGCGCTCGGGGTGGCCGCGTCGATGGCCTCGGGCATCATCGAGGCCAACCGGACCGGCGGCACGGTCAAGCGGATGCACTGCGGCTGGGCGGCGCAGGCCGGCGTCAACGCCGCCGAGCTGGTCCGGTGCGGCTTCACCGGTCCGCCCACGGTGCTGGAGGGGCGGTTCGGCTTCTTCCAGGCCTGGCTGCACGGCGACTACGACCCGGCCGCGATCACCGACGGCCTGGGCGTCACCTGGTCCGTCCCGGACATCTTCTTCAAGCCCTACCCGGCCAACCACTTCACCCACGCGGCCGTCGACGCGGCGTCGGCGCTCCGGGGGAGGGGCGTGCGCGCCGAGGACGTGCGCCGCTTCGTGCTCGGCGTACCAGCCGCCAACCTGCGCACGATCGGCGAGCCGATCGAGGTCAAGCGCGCGCCGGCGTCGGGCTACATGGCCCAGTTCAGCGGCCCGTACGCCGTGGCGGTCGGCCTGCTCGGCGGAGGCGGACTGGGCGCCGCGCTGGAGGACTACACCGACGAGCTGGCCGCCGATCCCGCGCGGCGAGAGATCATGGCCAAGGTGGACGTGGTCCCCGACGAGCGCTGCGACGCGATCTTCCCCCGGCAGTTCCCGGCCGTGCTGCGGGCCGAGCTCGAGGACGGCCGGGTGCTCGTCGAGGAGGTTCTGACCACCCGTGGCGGACCGCAGCGCCCGCTCAGCCCGGCCGAGCTGGACGTCAAGTTCCGCGGCAACGTCGCCGGCCGCCTGGACGACGCCGCGGCCGACGAGCTCGCCCGCGCCTGCCGCGACCTGCCCGGCTGCGCGGATCTGTCCGCGCTGATGGCTCCGCTGGCGGCGGTCGATGCCGCCCGGCCGCGGAGCGTTCCCGCCTACACCGCAACAGAGAGGTAGTCCGATGCCCGAGTTCGACCTGATCGTCCGTGGCGCCCAGGTGGTGCGCGCCACCGCCGACGCCCCCGAGCGTCTCGACGTCGCCGTTCGCGACGGCTCCTTCGCCCTGCTGGAGGCCGACATCGACCCGGCGCGGGCCGAGCGCACCGTCGAGGCCGGGGGCCGCTACCTGTTCCCCGGAGTGGTCGACGCCCACCAGCACTGGGGGATCTACAACCCGCTGGCCGAGGATGCGATCTCGGAGAGCAAGGCGGCGGCCCAGGGTGGAGTCACCTCCGGGCTGACCTACATCCGCACCGGCGCCTACTACCTGAACCGCACCGGGCCGTACCGGGAGATCTTCCCCGAGATCCTCGACGCGGTCGGTGGCCGCTCCCACGTGGACTACGGGTTCCACGTCGCGCCGATCACCCGCGAGCATCTCGACGAGATCCCGATGCTGATCGGCGAGCACGGGGTGCCGTCGTTCAAGGTGTTCATGTTCTATGGGAGCCACGGCCTGCACGGCCGGTCGGAGGAGCAGGGCAAGTTCCTGATGCTGCCCGAGGACGAGTCCTACGACCTGGCTCACTTCGAGTTCGTGATGCGGGCTATCCAGCGGGCGCGGGAGCTGCCCGAATTCGCCAGCCAGCGCGACCACATCTCGCTGTCGCTGCACTGCGAGACCGCCGAGATCATGAAGGCCTACACCCGGATCGTGGAGCAGGAGGGCAGGCTCAGCGGCCTGGAGGCCTACTCCGCGTCGAGGCCGCCGCACTCGGAGGGACTGGCCATCACCATGGCGTCGTACCTCGCCTACGAGACCGACCTGCCGACGATCAACCTCCTCCACCTCACCAGCCGCAAGGCCATCGAGGCGGCGATGCTGATGCAGCAGACCTTCGACCACATCGACTTCCGTCGCGAGGTCACCATCGGGCATCTCCTGGCCGACTTCACCACCTCCAGCCTGGGCGGCAAGGTCAACCCACCGCTGCGCTCGCCCGAGGACGTCGAGGCACTGTGGGAGCACCTGCTCGCCGGCCACTTCGACTGGGTGTGCTCGGACCACGCCTGCTGCCGCGACGAGACCAAGTTCGGTGACCCGCGCGAGGACGTCTTCCTCGCCAAGTCGGGCTTCGGCGGCGTGGAGTACCTGCTGCCCGGCATGATCACGGCCGGCCGCCGCCGCGGACTGGGCTACAACCGGATCGCGGCACTGGTCGCCGCCAACCCGGCGGACCGCTACGGCCTCTCGGACAAGGGCGACGTCGCGGTCGGGCTGGACGCCGACTTCTGCCTGGTCGACGACGACGTGGAGTACGTCGTCCGTGCCGAGGACTCGCTGTCCACGCAGGAGTACACCCCGTTCGAGGGCTTCACCCTGACCGCGCGGGTCACCGACACCTATCTGCGGGGCCAGCGGATCTGGGACGGCGAGAGCGTGCTGGGCGAGCCCGCCGGCAGCTATCTGCGGCGATCCGGGTCACGCTGAATGGTCGCGCCCCACGTTCGCCCGGTCGAGGATCGCCCGCGCCCGGCGGGCGACGGCGGGGTCGATCAGGTGGCCGTGCGCGTCGAGGGCGACGCTGCCCTCGGAGCGCTCCAGCCGGTCCAGGACGTCGCGGGCCGCAGCCACCTGGTCCGGCGTCGGCGTGAGCACGTCGTGGATCACCGCGAGCTGGTTCGGGTGGATCGCCGTACGCGCTCCGAAGCCGAGGTCGCGCAGCAGCTCGCACGAGGAGCGGAAGGCTGCCAGGTCGCGGAAGTCGATCGAGGTCGGCGCCACCGGCGGCCGCAGCCCGGCGGCGGCGCACTGCCGCACCACCTCCAGGCGCAGGCCGTCGATCACGTGCTGGGTCCGCTCGCCGGCGGTGACGCCGAGATCGGCCAGCAGGTCGACCTCGCCGATGCCGAGGGTCAGCAGTCGTGGATGGCTGGCGATGCCGGCGAGACCCACGTGCGCGGCGGCCGTCTCGACCAGGCCGATCACGCCGACCTGTCCGGCTGCCGAGTGGTCCAGGAGGGTGGTGGCGGTGTCCAGCGCCGTGCGGTCGACCTTGGCCACCACGATGCCGGACAGCCCGGGCCGCAGGATCGGGTGGAGGTCCTCGCGCAGCCGCTCGGGCGCGAGCCGCACCCACCACTGCGGTCCCGCCGGGTGGTCACGGTCCAGCCAGGAGGTGACCTCGGCCCGGGCCGAGGTCACCTCGGTGGCGGGCACGGCGTCCTCGAGATCCAGGATGACGGCGTCGGCGCCGCTCGCCTCCGCCTTCGCGAACATCTCCGGCCGGTTGCCGGGCACGTAGAGGAAGGAGCGTGGCGGAGCCGTGGCGGGCATGGATCTCCTCGACCTGGCGAACGGATTGTTCCGACCAGCGGTATAACGGTCCGCTCAGCGTACCTGATCAGCGAGGCCCTCGGATGAGCTCCACCGATGCCGTCGACCTGGTCGTGTGCGGCGCCGGAGGCGGGCTCGCCGGCGCCCTGCGCGCCGCAGAGCTGGGCCTGTCGGTGCTGCTGGTCGAGAAGAACCCGCACTTCGCCGTGGGGAACAACACCGCGATGTCCACCGCGATGATCCCCGGCGCCGGCACTCGGTGGCAACGGGAGGCCGGCGTGGACGACTCCGCGGCGATCTTCCTGGCCGACGTCGACCGCAAGACGGCGGGGACTGCCGATCCGGACGTGTCGGCCGCCCTCACCGAGGTGAGTGCGCGACTGGTGGAATGGCTCGCCGACTCCGCCGGGATCGAGCTCGGCCTCGTGGTGGACTTCGACTACCCAGGGCACTCCCGGTCGCGGTGTCACACCGTGCACGACCGCAGCGGGCGCACGCTGATCGCCGGCCTCTGGGCCAGAGCCGCCGCGCACCCGGGCATCGACGTCATGTCCCGCGCGGAGCTGACCGGCGTCGGCTCCCGTCGAGACGGGGTCCGGGAGATCGTGCTGGAGACCCCGGCCGGGACGCAGGCCGTCCCGGCCCGCGCGGTCCTCCTGGCGACCAGCGGCTTCGCCGCCCGGCGGTCCGTCGTACGCGAGCACATCCCGGAGATCGCCGGCGCGGTCTACCACGGCAGCGAGGAGGCCACCGGCGCCGCGCTGCGGATCGGCGCGGAGCTCGGCGCGGACACGCGACAGCTCGACGCGTACCAGGGTCACGCCGCGCTGCCCTGCCCGGCGCGACCCTCGTCGGCTGGGCGACGGTGATGAACGGTGGCCTCCTCGTGCGGAGCGACGGGCGCAGGTTCGGCGACGAGACCACCGGCTACTCCGAGTACGCGGCCGTCGTGCAGCGGGAGGCCGGCGGTCGTGCCTGGCTGGTGTTGGACCGGCGGATCCACGAGGCCTGCCTGGTCTTCCGGGACTATCAGGAGACGGTCGAGAGCGGCGCGATCCACTGGGCGGGCAGCGTCGCCGAGCTGGCCCGGCTGACCGGGGTCGACGAGGCCGGGCTCGCCGGCACCCTCGCGCACGCCCGTGCCTGTGCGAGCGGAGAGGCCACCGATCCGTACGGCCGCGAGCACTGGGGCGAGCCGCTGTCGGACGACCTGGGGGCGGTCGCCGTCAGTCCGGCCCTCTTCCATACCCAGGGCGGTCTGCGCGTCGATCGCGGCGCCGCAGTGCTCGATGCCGGGGGACGGCGGATCGACGGGGTCTACGCCAGCGGGGGAGCGGCCGTGGGGATGTCCGGGTCCGGGGCCAGCGGATACCTGGCCGGCAACGGGCTTCTGGCCGCGCTGGGCCTTGCCTTCCTCGCCGCGGAGGACGCCGCAGAGGTTCCGCGCTGAGGCCGTGGTGACGAGCGACCGCCCGGCCTGCCTCCTGCTGACGCCGATGCCGCCACCGGCCGAGACGAGCCACGGATAGCGCCCGGGTTGCCCCGTCCAGGGTGACCTGGTCCGATGGGGACATGGACGCGATCACCCGGCCGCCGCAGCCCGTCAACGAGCCCACCCTGGACTACGCGCCGGGCAGTCCCGAGCGCGCGGAGATCGAGGCGGAGCTGGCCCGGATGGGCCGCCGCTCGATCAGCCTGCCGGCGGTGATCGGCGGACGCCGTCGTACGCCGGGCGGCGCGGCCTTCGAGGTGGTGCAGCCGCACGACCACGCCAGCGTCCTCGGGGTGTCCGCGCACAGCACCGCAGCCGACGCCGAGGCGGCGGTCCGGGCCGCGGCGAAGGCGGCTCCCGGATGGCGCGAGCTGCCCTTCGACGAGCGTGCCGCGGTCTTCCTCCGCGCCGCCGACCTGCTGGCGGGTCCGTGGCGCGCACGGCTCAACGCGGCCACGATGCTGGGCCAGTCCAAGACCGTCTGGCAGGCCGAGATCGACAGCGCCTGCGAGCTGATCGACTTCTGGCGCTTCAACGTCCACTACGGCGCCGAGATCCTGGCCGAGCAGCCGATCGCCAACAGCAGGGGCGTGTGGAACCGTACCGACCACCGGCCGCTCGAGGGCTTCGTCTACGCGATCACCCCGTTCAACTTCACCGCGATCGGCGGCAACCTGCCGACCGCTCCGGCGCTGATGGGCAACACGGTGATCTGGAAGCCGTCGCCCACGCAGATGCTCGCGGCCCACCACACGATGCGGCTGCTGGAGGAGGCCGGCCTGCCGCCGGGAGTGATCAACCTGCTCCCCGGCGACGGCATCGTGTGGTGGGCCGCGAGCATCTGCGTGGGCGACGGC
>CAZTHV010000097.1:9655-10224 GCA_964613165.1 uncultured Marmoricola sp. | reverse complement strand
CGACCAGGTCAAGATCTCCACGTTCAACGCGACTCCGGCGGTCATGAAGATGGTCAAGGAGGGCAGCCCGGTCAAGGCGGACGTGGGCGGTGGCAACGTCTGGGAGAGCTGGGCGTACGTCGATCAGGCCCTCCGGCTGATGACCGGGATGGAGCCGGTCGAGGAGTCGATCCCGCTGCGCATGTTCGACACCACGAACATCGACTCGATCGACGTCGACGCCCCGGAGGGCGGCTGGTACGACACCGACACAGCGATCGAGGGCTACAAGAAGCTCTGGGGTCTCGCATGACAGCTGAGCCGGAGCTCCGCCTGGAGATCCTGCACCTGTCGAAGACGTTCGGCGACACGAAGGTCCTCGACGACGTTCGGCTAGGCATCAGGGCCGGAAGCATCCACGGGCTGCTCGGCCAGAACGGCTCAGGCAAGTCCACCCTGATCAAGGTGCTCGCCGGCTTCCACACCGCTGACCGCGGTGTGGAAGTCCGGTGGGACGGGGTTCCGGTCCCGTTGCCGCGGGGCCAGGCCGTCGACGGGATCGCCTTCGTCCACCAGGACCTCGGCCTCAT
>CAZTHV010000097.1:1653-9645 GCA_964613165.1 uncultured Marmoricola sp. | reverse complement strand
ACCGCCACCATCCGGATTGATTACAGTGGGAGCGCCGCTACCGCCGCCGAGCGGGCCTCATCGCCTGGCAGCGCGAACGGGACGCGGCGGCGGAGCTGCTGGAGCGGTTCGACGTGCGTGCCGCGCCGGACACCAGGGTCGCCGACCTCACCGAGGTCCAGCGCGCCCTGGTGGCCATCGCGCGAGCGGTCGACGGGATCGAGCGTCAGGGCCGGCCGGGCCTTCTCGTCCTCGACGAGCCGACCGTCTACCTTCCTCAGGACGGCGTCGAGCGCCTCTTCGCCACCGTGCGCACGGTGGCGGCCAGCGGGACCTCGGTGCTGTTCGTCAGCCACCAGCTGACCGAGGTCGCCGCGATCACCGACGAGGTGACCGTCCTGCGCGGCGGCCGTGTCACCGCCAGCGCGCCGACCGCGGGCACCACGACCGCCCAGCTCGTGGAGTGGATCGTCGGGCGGGCCGTGTCCGAGGTGTACGCCAGCCACCCGGCGCCACCCGACACCGAGCCGCTGCTCTCCGCCGAGCACCTCAGCGGCCGGGAGGTCGCCGACATCGGCCTGACCATCCGGCCCGGCGAGGTGCTCGGGCTGACCGGCCTGATCGGCTCGGGCTTCGAGGAGGTGCCCTATCTGCTCTACGGAGCCAGCAAGGCATCGGCCGGCCGGTTGACGTACGGCGGCGAGAGCATCCCGGTGAGTCGGATGACCCCGGCTCGTGCCATCCGTAGCGGCATCGTCCTGGTACCGGGCAACCGTCCGCGCCAGTCGGTCGCAGCGCAGCTCGACGTGGGGGCCAACGTCGAGACGCCGGTCCTGCGCCGGTTCTCACGTGGCCGGCTGATCCGGTCCACCCCGCTGCGCGGGCACCTCGAGGGACTCCTGCGTACGTACGACGTACGACCGCCCGATCCGTACCGGCTGATGAGCACCCTCAGCGGTGGCAACCAGCAGAAGGCTGTCGTCGCCAAGTGGCTGCAGGTTGCGCCCAGGGTGCTGCTGATGCACGAGCCGACGCAGGGCGTCGACGTCGAGGCCCGGGCCGACATCTTCCGCATGCTCGCCGACGTCGTCGCGGGCGGCGCGGGTGCGTTGCTGGCCTCCTCGGAGTTCGAGGACGTCGCCCGCGTCTGCGACCGGGTCCTGGTCTTCCAGCGCGGTGCTGTCGTCGCGGAGCTCGACGGCACGGATCTCAGCCCCGAGACCCTCGCGGACATCAGCTACCGCGAACCGTCCGAATGGAGAACTGCGTGACCACCGTCGAGGGCGTCCTCACCACTCCCGCCTACACCGGCTACTACTCCGACGACCAGGCGGCGATCCGGGGCGGGGCGCGCCGCGACGGCTTCGGGTACGACGGGGCGCCCGTCACCCCGGGCATGTCCGCGGTCCGCCAGCCCGGTGAGGCGGTGTCGGTGATGCTGTTGCTCAGCGACGGGCAGGTGGCCCTCGGCGACTGCGCCTCCGTCCAGTACTCCGGCGTCGGCGGGCGGGCCGAGCCGTTCACCGCCGAGACCGGCATCCGCCAGGTCGAGCGGCTCGCGCAGACCCTCGTCGGCCGTGAGGTCGGCGTCTTCCGCACCCTCGACGAGGACCTTGCCGAGGCGTACGCCGGCTCGCATCCGGCCGTCGCGTACGGCGTGTCCCAGGCGCTCCTCCACGCCGCGTCCCTCGCCGGGAGACGGACCATGGCCGAGCAGGTGCAGCTCGAGTACGGACTCACCGAGCCGCTCCGGCGGATCCCGGTCTTCGCCCAGTCGGGCGACGCTCCCTACGACAACGTCGACAAGATGATCCTGCGGCAGATCGACGTGCTGCCGCACGGTCTGATCAACTCGATGGACAAGGTCGGACCCGAGGCCGGAGACCTTCTCGAGTACGTCGGCTGGGTCGCCTCCCGGGTCGCGGCACGGCGTACCCGGCCCGACTACGCGCCCGTGCTGCACTTCGACCTCTACGGCACCCTCGGCATCCTCCGGTCGGACGACCTCAAGGAGATCGCCCGTGACATCGGCCGCATCCGCGAGGTCGCGCGACCCTTTCGGCTCCGGCTGGAGGGTCCGATCGATCTCGGCAGCAGAGCGGCGCAGATCGAGGGCCTCGCCGAGCTCCGCGCCCTGCTCCGCGCCCAGGGCACCGACGTGGCGATCGTGGCCGACGAGTGGTGCAACAGCCTCGACGACGTGCGGGCCTTCGTCGCCGGAGACGCCGCGGACATGATCCAGGTGAAGACCCCGGACCTCGGGTCGGTCGGGTCGGTCATCGAGGCGCTCCTCCACTGCCGCCGGCACGGAGTGAGCGCCTACTCCGGCGGGACGTGCAACGAGACGGACCGTTCGGCCCAGGTGACCACGCACATCGCCGTCGCGTGCGGTGCCGCTCAGACGCTCGCCAAGCCTGGGATGGGGGTCGACGAAGGCTGCATGATCGTTCGCAACGAGATGAGCCGCCTGCTCACCCTTGCCGCCGGGAGGACCGCGTGATCTGGACCCCACGAGGTCGCGGCCAGCCGCTCCTGCTCCGTGGCGGGACGGCGCTGGTCGGCGAAGAGCTGGTCGAGCGACCGTTCGACTCGATGCTCGTCGCCGACGGCCGGGTCGTCGCCTTCGACCAGGAGGCCGAGGACGCGGTGGTCGTCGATCTCCACGGAGGCTGGGTCGTCCCGGGGCTCGTCGACGCACACGTCCACCTCGAGCTGACCGCGGCCGCGGCGCCGTTCGAGCAGTGGGACAGGCCGCCGGTCCAGCGGATGTCCGCCCTGATCCGCAACGGTCTGGTCGCCCTCGCGGCCGGCATCGTGTCGGTCCGGGACCTCGGCTCGGTCGACGACTCCGTCATCGAGTACGGCCGGATGACCGAGTCGGGCCGGGTCCTCGGCCCGAACGTGGTGGCGGCGGGACAGGCCGTCGCCATGACCGGCGGCCACCTGTGGCGCTATTCCCGCCAGGCCGACGGCCCCAGCGAGGTCCGCCGCGCGGTCCGCGAGCAGATCCGCAGCGGAGCGACGGTCGTCAAGGTGATGGCGACCGGCGGCCTGACCACCCCGGGCGAGCCGGGGTCGCCGGAGCTCGGCGAGGACGAGCTCCGGGCGGCAGTCGCCACGGCCGGCGACGCCGGCCTGGGGGTCGCCGCCCACGCCCACGGGGCCGAGGGCCTTCGCGCCGCCGTACGCGCCGGGGTGAGCACCATCGAGCACGGCGGCCTGCTCACCGAGGAGGACTGCGCGGCGGTCCGCGCCGCAGGCATCATCCTGGTGCCCACCCTCTCTCCCGTCCTGCGACTGCCCGCGGGGGAGGCCGTCGCACCGGACGTCGTCGAGAAGACCCACGCGATCAGGCCTCGCTACATGCGCAACATCGCCGCCGCGATCCGCGACGGCGTGACCATCGCCGCCGGCACCGATGCCGGCTGCGCGTTCAACCCGATCGGCGGCGTGGCCGACGAGGTCGTCGAGTACGTCGCCCTGGGCATGACACCGGAGCAGGCGCTGCGCTCGGTGACGGTCACGGCGGCTCGTGTCCTCGGTCTCCCGGGTGGGACTGTCGAGCCCGGCGGGCCGGCCGACCTGGTCGTCCTGGCCGAGGACCCGCGCGGCGACATCGCGGCGCTCCGCTCGCCGCGTCAGGTGATCCGGTCGGGTCAGCTCCTGGACCCCGCCGGCCTGGAGGCGACGATCGCCGCCCTGGGCGGCCGGGACGAGGCCCGGCCCATGGCGAGCGCCGCCGCCCTTCTCGGAGACGGAGGCTCCCGATGATCATCGACATGCACATGCACGTGGACGAGCTGCCCGGACTCGGCTGGAGCATGCCGGCGTCGCTGTGCGTCGAGGCGATGGACGCGGCCGGCATCGACAAGGCGATCATCATGACGGTCACCGACATCCCCGAGGTCAACCCCGACGCCCTCGAGCTCATCGCCGGCGAGTGCGAGGCGTACGACGGCCGGCTCATCGGGTTCGCCCGCATCCATCCCTGGTACGACGGCTCGGTGGCCGTGCTCGACCGGGCGGTCACCGAGCTCGGCTTCGGCGGCCTCAAGCTGCACCCGGTCTCGACGCTCGCCCAGCCGAGCGGCGCGGAGTCGGTGAGACTGATCCGGCGCGCCGGCGAGCTCGGAGTGCCGACCCTGTTCCACTGCGGCGACGATCCGATGACCACGCCGCTCGCGATCGCCGAGGCCGCGGCGCTCTGTCCCGAGTCGATCATCATCCTCGGCCACATGGGCGGCTACGGACACACCGAGGAGGCGATCCGCGTCGCGGAGGCCCATCCGAACATCGTGCTGGAGACCTCGGCCAGTCCCTATCCGGACAAGATCGTCGATGCCGTCGCGCGGGTCGGCGCCGAGCGGGTCATCTTCGGCAGCGATGGCCCGGTCTGCTCGCCCTCCCTGGAGCTGGAGAAGATCCGCATGTGTGGCTTCCCGGCGGCGACCGAAGAGCTCATCCTCGGCGGCAATGCCCGCGGACTGCTGGGGATCTCATGAGCACCGGGACCCCTGTCCTGTGGGACGGACTCGCCTTCGCCGGGCCCTCGTGCTTCGGGCGCGACGTCTCGGCGGAGTCGCTGATCGCGCGCATGGACGCGGCCGGCGTCACCGGATGCGTGGCCGCGCCCAGCAAGCCACCGGCGTACGCGCTCCCGCCGGCCAACGACGGCGTCCTCGAGATCGCGGACCGGTTCCCGGACCGGGTGCGCGCGGTGGCCCGGGTCGATCCCTGGCGAGGTGTCGATGCCGTCCCGGAGCTGAGGCGTGCCGTCGCGGCCGGTGCCGTCGGACTCCTCTTGCACCCGTGGGAGGAGTGCTTCCCGATCACCGACGAGGTCGTCCTCCCGGTCGTCGCCTGTGCCGCCGACCTCGGTGTCCCGGTGGTCGTCCCCGGGGGCTATCCGTGGCTCTCCGAGGCACTCCAGATCGCCGACCTCGCGCGCCGCTGTCCCGAGGTGCTCTTCGTCGTCACCAACGGGGCCCAGCTCAACATGTCCGGGCTGGCGGGCGTCGACGTCGACCGGGCGCTGACCGGCAGCCCCAACATCGCCGTCCACGGCTCGGGCCTGTATCGGCAAGACTTCCTCGACAACGCCATCAGGACGATCGGGCCCGAACGCGTCGCGTTCGGCAGCTCGGCGCCCTACTTCGATCTTCGCCTGGAAGCAGAACGCATGCGTCGCACGAACTACCCCGACAGCCGAGCGGCCCAGTTGGTCTGCTCCGGCAACACCTTGCGCTGGTTCGGCGGTGAGGCGCGGTGACCGTCCCCGCCGGCGAGGACATCGAGTCCCGGATCCGTCCGCTGCTGTCGACCCTCACCCAGAAGCGCCGGCGCCTGGCGGCACTCGTCCTCGACGAGCCCGAGTTCGTCGCGCTGGCATCCGCCCAGCAGTTCGGCGAGCGGGTGGGCGCCGACCCGTCGACCGTCGTACGGTTCTCCCGGCAGGTCGGCTTCAGCGGCTACACCGAGCTCCGCGACGCCGTCAGGCAGGGCCTGATGCTGCAGCTCACCCCGCTGGAGAAGGCACGCCGGCGCCTGGAGATCTCTCACCAGGGCATCTCCGTGGTCGCGCAGTCCTTCGAGCGGGATCTCGACAATCTGAGCCGTCTGCCCGGCGCCAACCGCGCCGACCAGCTGGAGGAGGTAGCCCGCCGCATCCTCGCCGCGCGCTCGGTCGTACTGATCTCCGGCGGGCTGTCGCAGGCGGTCACCTCGACGTTCGCGCACCTGCTGCGGCTCGTCGGCGTGAACGCGTTGAACGCACCCGACGACGTGGCGGCAGCCGTGGCCATTGCCGCGACGGACGCCGCCGACGTCGTCATCGGCGTCTCGTTCTGGCGCTACATCTCCAGCACGACCCGGCTGCTGCGGCTGGCCGAGGAACGAGGCGCGTGGACGGCAGCCATCACCGACAGCCAGGCCGCGCCCACCGCGGAGATCGCCGACGTCGTGCTGACGGCCGACGTCGAGGCGCCGGACATCAGCCTGTCCGTCGTCGCGCCCATCGCGCTCGTCAACAGCCTGGCCGCCCTGTGCGCGGCGCTGGCGCCCGAACGGGCGTACGAGGCGCTGGCGGCGATCGATGACATCTACCTCAACGCCGACATCGCCCGCCCGGGCGCGGGGCCCTCCTCGAAGGCGGAGGAGCAGTGATCGAGCTCAACGGGCAGCAGGTCCCGACCACGGTCGAGGAGCTCCTGGAGCCGTCCAGGACCGCGCTGGTGGTGATCGACATGCAGAACGACTTCTGCAGCCCCGGCGGCAGCGTCGAGCGTGCCGGTGGCTCCCTCGAGATGTACGGCCCGGCGATGGACCGGATGCGGAGCATCCTGGCGGCGGCGCGCTCTGCCGGTGTCCCCGTCGTCCACGTGCGGATGCTGACCCAGCCCGGCGGGTACACCGACTCTGCCGGCTGGATGCGGGTACGCCTGCGTGCGGCCCGTACCTACGGGGGGCTCCAGGAGGACGCGGCCTGGGAGTACACCACGCCGGGCTCGTGGGGAGCGGCGTTCGCTCCCGGCTTCGAGCCCGAGGGCGACGAGCCCGTGGTCGACAAGTTCCGCTCCAGCGGCTTCTTCGGCACCAATCTCGACACCATCCTGAAGACCCTGGGCGCACAGAACGTCGTCTTCGTCGGCTGCACGACCGAGGGATGCGTCGACTCGACCGTCCGGGACGCGGGCTTCCGCGACTACGTCGCCGTGGTCCCCGAGGACGCCGTCGCCAGCGACGTCCGCGAGCTGCACGACGCCGCGATGACGATCCTCCGCGCCTACCGCGCCGACGTCGTGACCACCGAGGACGTCCTGAGCACCTGGTCCTAGCCATCCCACCGCTTCCGACGAAGGAGTCCCACCCCATGCCTCTGCCCCTCGAGGGTGTCCGGATCGTCTCGATCGAGCAGTACGGCTCCGGTCCGTTCGGCACGCAGCACCTCGCCGATCTCGGCGCGGAGATCATCAAGATCGAGGATCCGCACGCGGGCGGGGACGTCGGCCGCTACGTGCCGCCGTACGCCGAGGACACCGACTCGCTGTTCTTCGAGGCCTTCAACCGCGGCAAGAAGTCGGTCACCCTCGATCTCGAGAACCCTGCCGGCCGGGCTGTCTTCGAGCGCCTGGTGAGGTCCAGCGACGCGGTCTTCTCCAACCTGCGGGGCGACGTACCGGCGAAGATCGGCATCACCTACGCGGATCTGCGCCACCTCAACCCGCGGATCGTGTGCTGCTCGCTGAGCGGCTACGGCATGACCGGCCCGCGAAGGGCCGAGCCCGGCTACGACTACATGCTGCAGGCGTTGGCCGGATGGATGGACATCACCGGTGAGCCCGGCGGCCCGCCGACGAAGACCGGCCTCTCGATCGTCGACTGGACCACCGGCTACGTCGCGGCGCTGGCGCTGGTCGCCGGCCTGCACTCCGCGCGTCGGGACGGGGTCGGGCTCGACTGCGACGTGTCTCTGTACGACACCGCCATCGCGATGCTCACCTATCCGGGCGTCTGGCACCTCAACGCGGGCTATACGCCGACGCGCACCGTGCACTCGGCCCATCCGTCGATCGTGCCGTTCCAGGCGTTCGAGGGCTCCGACGGCTGGTTCGTCCTCGGCGCCGCCAAGGAGAAGTTCTGGACCCGGATCGCCTCGGTGATCGGGATGCCGGAGCTGGCCGAGGACGTGCGCTTCCGGACCCTGGCCGATCGGCAGCGCAACTCCGCCGAGCTGCTCGCCATCCTCGGCGACGTACTCCGCCAGCGGCCTGTCGATCACTGGGTGCCGCTGTTCCGGGAGGCCGCCGTGCCGGTGGGGGAGGTGCGGACCGTGGCGGAGGCTCTGGAGGACGAGCACGTGGCCGCCCGCGGCCTGATCGTGGAGGCCGACCATCCGCGCTACGGAAGGCTGCGGACGCTGGCGTCGCCGGTCAAGGTCGGCGACGGCACGCGCCCTCCGGCAAGGGGCCCGCAGCCTTCCGTAGCGCGGATGGTCGGCCTCCACGATCAGGCCGC
>CAZTHV010000097.1:0-1643 GCA_964613165.1 uncultured Marmoricola sp. | reverse complement strand
CCCTCCGGCAAGGGGCCCGCAGCTCGGCGAGCACACCCGCGAGATCGCTCGCGACGTGGCCGGGCTGACCGACGCGGAGCTGGACAGCGCGACCGCAGCCGGCGCCTTCGGCTAGGACACGATCATCCGGGCCCCTTCCTCAGAGGTCTTCCTCTGGGCTGGTCAGCACCACCAGTCGCTGCGTGGCGCGGGTCATCGCGACGTAGCGGTCGACGGCGCCCTCGATGCCGTCGCCGAGCGCTGCGGGGGAGACCAGGACGACCAGGTCGAACTCCAGGCCCTTGGCCAGCTCGGGAGCGAGTGAGCGGACGCGGGGATGCTCCAGGAGGGTCCCTCGGACGGCCTCATGGGAGGCACGGTGGCCGATCACGCAGGCGGTGCCGTCGGCATGCTCGGCGAGCCAGGCGCCGAGGATCGCGTCGAGCTCGGCGATGGATGCGTGTGTGACGGGTACGCCGGTGGCGCGGACGGACTCGGGGACGTTGGCGCCCGGTACGGCGGCCCGGATCACCTGCTCGGCCTCGGCCATGACCTCTCGTGGCGTCCGGTAGTTGATCCTCAGCGAGGCCAGGGCGGTTCGGTCGAGGCCGACCCGCGTGAGCCGCTCCTGCCAGCTCTCGGTGAAGCCGTGCCGGGCCTGGGCGCGATCGCCGACGATGGTCAGGCTGCGTGAGGGACAGCGCAGCAGCACCATCTGCCATTCCGCGTCGGTGAGCTCCTGGGCCTCGTCGACGATCACGTGGGCGAAGGGCCCGGCCAGAGGATCGGTCTCGGGCGAGGGGTCCTCGTCGGCGAGCGCGCCGCGCAGGTCCTCGCCGCGCAGCATCGACATCACCTGCATCTCGGAGTCGTCGGTGGCGATCAGGTGGTCGACGACCTGGCTCATCTCCGTGGCGGAGGCGGCGAGGGCAGCCTCCTGGCGCCGACGCCGCCGCGATGCCTCAGGATCGCCGAGCCGCAGCCGAGCGGCGTCCAGCAATGGCAGGTCGGAGACCGTCCAGGCGCCCGGGACCTCGCGCTGCAGCAGCCGGACCTGCTCGGGGGTGAGCCACGGGGCGCACAGCCGCAGGTACGCCGGCACGGTCCACAGGTCGCCGACCAGGTCGGTCGCCTCGACGATCGGCCAGGCCCTGGTGAACGCCTCGACCAGCTCGCCGTTGCGGGCAAGCGCGGCGCGGAGCAGCTCCGGCGGCGTCTCGTCGTGCTGGGAGACCAGGATGTCGAGCAGCTCCTCCCAGACCTGGTCGCGCGCCTCGTTGTGCGGAGTGCCGGGGGCGGGCGCTCCGAACGCGTCGGCCCAGTCGTCGGCGCTGAGCCGCAGGCCGGCGTACGGCGTCTCGACCACCATGTCCTCGGTGGGCGGCTCCTCGTAGAACCGGACGGCCGGCTCGATCGCGCCGGCCATGCCCGCCGTCGCCTTCAGCGCCGCCACCTCCGGATCGTCCTCGGGGACGGCGGCGGCTCCCTCGGGCACGAGGTCGCGCAGTGTGCAGGTCTGCACGCCCTCCTCGCCGAGGCTGGGCAGCACGTCGGCGACGTAGGCCAGGTACGGCTGGTGCGGTCCGACGAAGAGCACGCCGCCGCGTCGGTGACCCAGCCGTGGATCGGCGTAGAGCAGGTACGCCGCGCTGCACCGCGCGGCG
>CAZTHV010000096.1:9529-10261 GCA_964613165.1 uncultured Marmoricola sp. | reverse complement strand
GCTGATGACCACGCTGCTCAACGAGCTGGAGCGCACCGGCGGCCGCTACGGCCTGCAGACCATGTGCGAGGGGGGCGGCCAGGCCAACGTCACCATCATCGAGCGGCTGTAGGCCCCCGGCTCCGCCGGAGCCGTGCTGTGGGTCGGCCCGCGATCAGCAGTTCATCACGATGTCGGACGTGCACACCGATCCGTCCCGGTCACGCGACACCGCCATGTCGACCTGGCCGATATGGCTGGGACTGTCCTGGCTGGCGACTGTCACCGTGTGCCCCGGGTGGGATTCGAACCCACACTGGACGGTGTTTGAGACCGCTTCCTCTGCCGTTGGGATACCGGGGCTTCGACGCGCAAACCTACCGGAACGACGTACTCGATAGCCTGAGCGGGTGAGCGAGCAGAGTCCGAGCCGTCGAGTCGTCATCGCCGAGGACGAGTCATTGATCCGGATGGATCTCGTCGAGATGCTCGCCGAGGAGGGGTACGACGTCGTCGCGGCCGTCGAGGACGGCGAGCAGGCCGTCGCCCGGACCGAGGAGCTGCGGCCGGACCTGGTCGTCATGGACATCAAGATGCCGCGCCTGGACGGGATCGCGGCCGCGGAGCGGATCGCCTCCCAGCGGATCGCCCCGGTCGTGATGCTCACCGCCTTCAGCCAGCGCGACCTGGTCGAGCGCGCCCGAGACGCCGGCGCGATGGCCTACCTGGTCAAGCCGTTCACCAAGTCCGACC
>CAZTHV010000096.1:0-9519 GCA_964613165.1 uncultured Marmoricola sp. | reverse complement strand
GCCCGAGGCCTTCCGGTGGATCCAGAAGACCGCGATGGATCTGCGGCTGTCGATGGGCGAGGTGGCGGCAGGTCTGATCCGCGAGCTCGAGGGCGCAGCCGGCGGTGGGCTGCTGCCGCCTCCGGCCGCTGGCGACTGAGCCCCGGGATCCGTGGATAACGTGTTGGTCACGGGGCCCGCTGTTGCGCCGACTGACTGCTAGCGTCAGGCCCGAAACACCAGGACTCTTCCTGGCTCCCGGGGCGAGGCGTGACGGCGTCGGGTGCGACCATGTCGAAGGAGTGCGAATGCGATCGACCAAGCGGGTGGTAGCAGCGGGCATCAGCGTGACCGCGCTGCTGTTGGCCACTGCCGCGTGTGGCAGTGACGACGACAAGACGGCCGACGAGGGCGGGGGCAGCACCGCGACGGCTCTCAAGCTCGGCTACGTGTTGCCAGAGTCCGGCAGCTTGGCGTTCCTGGGCCCGCCCCAGGTGAGCGGCATGAACTACGCGATCAAGCTGATCAACGACGCCGGTGGTGTCCTGGGCAAGAACATCGAGGCGCCGGTGGGTGGCGACGAGGCCGACGACGCGGCCGTCGCGGCGCAGTCCGCCGACCGCGTGCTCTCCGAGGACGTCGACGCGATCATCGGCGCGGCTGCCTCGGGCATGTCGCTGGCGATCATCGACAAGATCACCGGTGCCGGCGTGGCGCAGTGCTCGGGCTCCAACACCGCGCCGACGTTCACCGACTACGACGACAACGGTCTGTACTTCCGCACCGCTCCGTCCGACGCGCTGCAGGGCCCGATCCTGGCCGACGTGGTCACCGGTGACGGGCACAGCAACATCGCGATCGTCGCCCGTGCCGACGACTACGGCAAGGGTCTGGCCAACGCCACCGCGACCGCTCTGGAGAACAGCGGCGCCACGGTGGCGCTCAACGAGACCTACGACCCCAAGGCGACGCAGTTCGACGGCATCGTCCAGAAGGTCGTCTCCGCCAAGCCCGACGCGGTCGTCGTGGTCGCCTTCGAGGAGGGCAAGCAGATCCTCAAGGGCCTGCTCGAGGCCGGCATGAGCCCCAAGGGCGGCGTGGGCTTCTACGGAGCCGACGGACTGCGCAGCGAGGAGCTGGCCACGCTGGTCGACGCCAAGAACCCCGGCGTGCTCTCCGGCATGAAGGGCACCGCGCCGGCGTCGGCCGACAA
This sequence comes from uncultured Marmoricola sp., assembly GCA_964613165.1. Taxonomy (GTDB): domain Bacteria; phylum Actinomycetota; class Actinomycetes; order Propionibacteriales; family Nocardioidaceae; genus Marmoricola. Next base: position 8,327 of record CAZTHV010000096.1, on the reverse strand, counting down.
CCCGGCCTTCATCGAGGCGCTCAAGGGCTTCGACCCGCAGCTGAAGGAGACGCAGTTCGCCCCGCAGGTCTTCGACTGCGTGAACATCGTCGCCTTGGCCGCCGAGGCTGCCAAGTCCACTGACGCCAACGACTTCAAGTCGGAGGTGGTCAACGTGACCCGGGACGGCGAGAAGTGCACCACCTTCGCCGACTGCAAGAAGCTGCTGGACGACGGCCAGGACATCGACTACGACGGTGCCAGCGGTCCGCTCGACTTCGTCGACGCGGGTGAGCCCGGGGTGGCGACCATCGAGGTGTACAGCTACGACGACGCCGGCAAGCTGGTCTCCCTGGAGACCCGGGAGGCCAAGCCGGTCTCCTGACCGGTCCGGTCCACCAACGACGGTGGCCTGGCTCCTCAATGAGGAGCCAGGCCACCGTTCGGTTCTGGTGGGATCCAGAGCGCGAGCTCAGCCGACCCGAGCGAGGGTGCCGAGGTAGAGCTCGATCACCTTCGGGTCGTGCAGAAGCTGCTGACCGGTGCCGCTGTAGGCGTCGCGACCCTGGTCCAGGACGTAGGCACGATCGCTGATCTCCAGGCACCGGGTGGCGTTCTGCTCGACCATCAAGATCGCGACGCCGGCGTCGCGAATGGCGCGCACCGACTGGAACACCGAATCCTGCATGATCGGGGAGAGACCGGCGGAGGGCTCGTCGAGGAAGAGCACCTGCGGATCGGTCATCAGCGCCCTGCCCATCGCCACGACCTGGCGCTCGCCGCCGGACAGCGACCCGCAGCGCTGGCGACGACGGTCGTGAAGCAGCGGGAAGAGCTCCTTGACCGCAGCGCTGCGCTCGTCGAACTCATGGGGACGCAGATAGATCCCCATCTCGAGGTTCTCCTCGATCGTCAGCGAGGGAAAGACGTTGTTGTTCTGCGGCACATAGCCCAGACCGGCCGCCACCAGCCGGTGGGCCGGCTGGGAGGTGATGTCCTCGTCGCGGAACCGGACCGTGCCGGTGCGCACCGGCACCAGGCCGAACATGGACTTGATCAGCGTGGACTTGCCGGCACCGTTCGGGCCGATGATGCCCACCAGCTCGCCGTCGTTGACGTGGACGTTGCAGCCGTTGAGGATGTTGACCTCCGGCACGTAGCCGGCCACCAGGTCGATGGCTGCCAACAGCGGGCGGTCCGTGGGGCCGTCCTGGCCGTCGGGGGATGTCTGTGTCATCACTCCTCCTCGTCGGCGGTCTCGTTGTCCTGGCCGGAGTGCTCGATGACGGCTCCGCCCGTGCCCTCCTTGGGCAGCGCCCGTGAGGTTCCCAGGTAGGCGTCGATGACCGCGTCGTTGCTGCGGATGTCCGCCGGTCTGCCCTCGGCGATGACCACGCCGTTGGCGAAGCAGATGATCCAGTCGCTGATGCCCATGATGACGTCCATGTCGTGCTCGACCAGCACGATCGTGGTTCCGCCGTCGCGCAGGTCGGTGATGTGCCCCAGGAGCGACTGGGTCAGGGCGGGGTTCACTCCCGCCATCGGCTCGTCCAGCATCACCATGGTCGGGTCGACCATCAGCGCGCGGGCCATCTCCAGCAGCTTGCGCTGGCCCCCGGACATGACTCCGGCGTACTCGTCGCGCATGTGGTCCAGCTTGAACCGCTGCAGCAGCTCGTCGGCCCGTACCCGGATCTCCTCCTCCTGGGCACGCCAGGAGAACGGGAAGAACGACGGCAGCAGGCGCTCACCGCGCTGTCCGGTCGCGCCGAGCATCATGTTCTCCAGGGCGGTCATCCGGGAGAGCGCCTTGGTGAGCTGGAAGGTGCGGACCATTCCCATCCGGGCGATCCGGTACGCCGAGGTCCGGCTGATGTCGGTCCCGTCGAAGGACCAGCGCCCGCTGTTGGGCCGGTCGAAGCCGGAGACCAGGTTGAAGAACGTGGACTTGCCCGCGCCGTTCGGGCCGATCAGGGAGGTGATGGTGCCACGCTGCACCTCCAGGTGCTTGACGTCCACGGCACGAAGTCCGCCGAACCTGCGGGTCACGTCGTCCGCGACCAGGATCGGGTCGGGCTTGGCGGATCCGGGCTCGGGCGCCGCCTGGAACCGGGGGGCGATGTCAGTGGGCATCGAGACGCATCTCCTTCCGGTCGCCGATGATCCCCGCGGGCCGGAAGACCATCAGCAGCACCAGGCCGAGGCCGACCAGCGCGAATCGGGCGGGGCCCGCATCGCTGGTGCCGAGCAGCCAGTCCGGGACGATGTCTGCCGCTATCGCCTGTCGCAGCGCGGCGTCGAAGAAGGTCACCACGAACCAGAAGATCACCGAGCCCAGCACCGGGCCCGCGACCCGGGCCGCACCGCCGAGGATCACGATCGTGTACAGGTAGAAGGTCACCTTGGGGTCATAGGTGTCCGGGCTGACCGACTGCACGTTGATCGCCATCAGCGCGCCGGCCAGAGCGCCGAGGACGCCGCCGATGATCAGGCTCTGCATCTTGAAGCTGTAGACGTTCTTGCCGAGGCTGCGAGCGGCCAGCTCGTCGTCGCGAACGGCGCGGAGGGCCCGGCCCCAGGGGCTGTGGATCAGCCGGTACATCAGCAGACAGACCACGAGGACGATGCTCCACGCGACGGTCATGAACCACAGGCTGTTGGAGGAGAAGTCGACGGGCCCGATGCCCAGCCGGCCATCGGGGAAGGGATTGAGGGCGAAGAAGGGATTGGCGAACTGTCGCAGTCCGTAGACCCCACCGGCCGTGCCCTCGGCCCAGCTGGAGCGATAGAAGTACCGCAGCACCTCGCCGGCGGCGATCGTGGCGATCGCGAGGTAGTCACCGCGTAGTCGCAACGTCGGAATGCCGAGGATCAGAGCGAGCACGACCGCGCAGCCCAGGCCGACCAGGATCCCGACCCACATCGACCAGCCGAAGGTGATCACGCTGACCGCGACGCCGTACGCGCCGACCAGCATGAACGCGACCTGGCCGAAGTTGAGCAGGCCGGTGTAGCCGAAGTGCAGGTTCAGCCCGATCGCGGCGATCGCGTAGATCGCGGCCTCCGGCCCGATCATCCCGCGCAGGCCGGCGGCGAGCATGTCCATGAAGTCCATCGCCGGCCCCTATCCCGCCCGCTCGGCTCGTCCGAGGATGCCCTGTGGTCGGACCAGCAGCACCAGGATCAACACCAGCAATGCCCAGGCATTCTGCAGATCGACCGAGAACCACAGGGTGGAGAGCTGGGCGACCAGACCGACCACGAAGCTGCCGATCACCGCGCCGTAGGCGCTGCCCAGGCCACCCAGGATCACGCCGGCGAACATCAGCAGCAGCAGGTTGAAGCCCATGTCCCAGTAGACGGCCTTGGCGACGAGTCCGTAGAAGACGCCGCCGAGCGCAGCCAGCATGCCACCGATGAACCAGACCACCAGCACGACCCGGTCGACGTTGATGCCGGAGGACTCGGCCAGGTCCTTGTTGTCGGCGACCGCGCGCATCGCCTTGCCGATCCGGGTGCGCTGCAGCATCAGCGCCACCCCGGCCAGGACCAGCAGCGAGAGCAGCACCACGACGGCGTCGCGGGGGGTGATCGTGACGGGACCGAGATGCCAGGACTGCTGGACGGCGTAGTCGGAGTATTGCGGGCGGCGGGAGCCGAAGTAGATCAAGATGACGTGGCGCACCAGCAGCGATACGCCGATGGAGATGATGAACATCTGGATCAGGCCGGAATGCCGTCGCCGCATCGGTCGCCACAACCCGCGTTCCAGAGCCATGCCGGCCAATCCGCCGACGAAGGCGGCGATCAGCGTCGCCACCACCAGGGGGAGGTGTCCGGGGCGGGTGGAGAGCCAATAGGCGACGACGGCGCCCAGGGTGACCAGCTCGCCGTGGGCGAAGTTGATCAGCCGGGTCGTGCCGAACACCAGCGAGAGCCCCACCGCAGTGATCGCGATGATGGCGCCCAGCTTGATGCCCTCCAGAGTGAGCTGGGCGACCCGGCCCGCGGTCACCGAGTCGGGAGACCTCGGCTTGTCGGTCGTCTTGTCGGTAGTGCCTGCGGGCGCCGGTTGCTGTGGCTGGCTGGTGGGGATCAGCGGGAAGAGCACGGTCTTGGCCTCGGCGGAGCGCACCTGGACCGCAGCCAGCTGCTCGCCGCCGACCCGGCGCGGCTGGAGGCCCTCCGGCAGGGTGCCGGTGTCCAGCGTGACGTCGTAGCGGCCCGGGCCTGGGACCGGGACCGACCAGGTCCCGTCCGGACCGCTGGTCGCCTCGCCCACGACCTCGCTGTCGTCCTGGCCGGTCACCGTGATCACGGCCCCCGCCACCGGCTTCTGGTCCGGAGCGCGCAGCGTGCCCTTGAGCGACTCCCCGCCGGCTTCGTCGGCGCCGGCCGCCGGCGCCAGCAGGAGCAGCGCGAAGAACACCGCGCCGAGGAGGGCGATCAGCCGAACTCGCACAGACCCTCCAACTTGGTCGCGGGTGCGCCTTCGATAGCGCGCCTGCGCGGGAGCATATCCATATTCGGGCCCGCTGAGGCCGGTTGAGCAGCCGAGTTTGTCCGCCTCGTTATCTGCCTGCCATCTGCACAGGGTCAGCGGAAGGCCGCCACCAGGGCGACCAGCAGCGGCGCCACCGCGAGCGCGGGGAGCATGTCGCCGACCTTGACCTGGCGGATGTCGAGCAGCCGCAGGGCGACCGCGACCAGCAGCAGCCCGCCGGTCGCGGTGATGGCCGCCAGATGCGCGTCGGGGAGCACGTCGCCCACGGCGACGCCCAGCAGAGTCAGGCCGCCTTGCACGACGACCAGGGTGAGCACGCTGGCCGCCACGCCCCAGCCGAACGCCGCGGCGAAGGCGATCGCGGCGAAGCCGTCCAGCGCGGCCTTGAGCAGCAGCTGGTCGGCGCCTCCGCCCAGTCCTTCGGTGAGCGATCCCAGGATGGTCAGCGGCCCGACGCAGAAGACCAGCGAGCTGGTCACGAACCCCTCGACGAAGCGGTCCCGGCGCTGGTGACCTTCATGGTGACCTCCCAGCCGGCGCTGCAGGGTGGCGCCGAGCCCCTCCAAGCGGTCCTCGATCCGCAGCAGCGACCCGGCGATCGAGCCGATCAGCAGGCTGCCCAGCACGATCAGCATCGGTGCCGAGGGGCCGACCGCCGCCCGCAGGCTCGCGTCGGTGACGGCGATGGCCGAGAGCCCGGCGATCAGCAGGGTGACCAGGCCGAGCGCGTCGGTGACGACTCTTCGGGTGCGCTCGGGGAGCCGGTGCCCGACGAGGACGCCGACGGTGCTGCCGGCGAGCACGGTCGCCGCGTTGACCGCCGTACCCATCCCGATGAACACCGATCGAGACCCCTGTCGCTCACCCGCCCACACCGAAACCCGCACCGCTCGCCGCAGCATAGACCGGAGGTGGTCTGGATCAGTGGTCCGAGGGCTGAGGACCTCCCCTTACGCGGGCGCCGTCCGCGGCGTACCCTTCACCTCGTTGTCCCGGGTCGCTCCGGGTTATGTCGGGGGTCCGATCGTGAGTAAGGAGCGGAGTCCGCATGTCACGTCTTGCGTTGACGGTTCGTGACGCGGGTCCGGCGGACGCCGACGCGCTCGTCGACCTATGGGTCCGGGCGGGCAACACCTCCTCCGAGATCCAGCGCCCGGGGGCGGAGGCCGCCGCGACGCTCGCGCATGTCGCCGCGTCGCCCGACGAGCGACTGCTGGTCGCGGTGCTCGGCGGTCTCGTGGTCGGCACGCTGCACCTACGACGCTTGCCGATCAGCCCGCTGCACACCGAGTCCGCGGTGCACACCACCTTCCTGGTCGTCGACCCCGAGCAGCGCAAGCACGACATCGGGCGGGCGTTGATGGAGGGCGCCGTGGAGTGGGCCGAGGAGAAGGACATCGCCCACATCACCGCGATCACCACGAGCAGCGCGCGGGAGACCAACCGCTGGCTGGCGCGCTTCGGCTTCACCACACTGGCGACGATGCGGGTCACCAGCACGGCCTCTCTGCGCCACAGGGTCGTCCCCGAGGTGATCCGCACTCCCGCGGCGCAGCGCAACCTCGGTCGGGTGCTGGCGCAGCGCCGCTTCCAGCGACGCGCGATGTCGGCGATAGAGCCCGTTGAGGAGAGCTGAGCCCAGTAGTCCCCGCTCGCTATGTCTCTAGCGGTATCTCTCCGCGGGCATCAGCGCGCAGGTGATCCGTGCCGTGCAGACCCGGCGGCCCTGGTCGTCGGTGATCGCGACGTCGTAGCAGGCGGTGCTGCGACCCAGGTGGATCGCGGTGGCTGTCCCGGTGACCGTCCCGCTGGTGACCGAGCGGTGGTGGGTCGCGTTGATGTCCACGCCGACCGAGATCCGGTCCGGCCAGCCATGGATCGCCGAGCCGACGGAGCCGAGCGTCTCGGCGAGGACGACCGAGGCCCCTCCGTGGAGAAGGCCGTAGGGCTGGGTGTTGCCCTCGACCGGCATGGTGGCCACCACCCGCTCGGCGGAGAACTCCATCAGCTCGATGCCCATCTTGTCGTTGAGAGCGCCATGGTCCTGGGGCATCCGCTCGAGAAACTCGCTCATCTCGTACGACTCCGTCATGGCACCATCCTGCCTGCTCCCTGACAGTGCCACGGACCCAGGGCATGTCTCCCGACACCATGGCCTGCCGCGCGCCGCCTCACGGGCGGCTCGCGGCGTTGCCGTCGCCTGCTGGACGAGCAAGTACGGCTTTGCTCCGGCGCCTTGCGATCCATCCCGTGGATGCGACGCTCGCGACGGCCGAGCGTCGGGAGACATGCCCTAGGGTCGGTCACGTGCCCGACGCCACCGACCACGCCCGCCCCCGGCTGCTGCTGCTCGACGGTCACTCGCTGGCCTACCGGGCCTTCTTCGCCCTGCCGGTGGAGAACTTCTCGACCTCGACGGGACAGCACACCAACGCGGTGTACGGCTTCACCTCGATGCTGGTCAACGTGCTGCGCGACGAGCAGCCGACCCACGTGGCGGTGGCCTTCGACAAGTCCCGGCAGACCTTTCGCCTGGAGCAGTACCCGGAGTACAAGGCCAAGCGCAGCAAGACCCCCGAGGAGTTCAGCAGTCAGCTCTCGTTGCTGCAGCAGTTGCTCGACACCTTCCGGATCCGGCACCTGACCTACGCCGGCTACGAGGCGGACGACATCATCGCCACCCTCACCACCCAAGGACTCGGCGAGGGCTTCGAGGTGCTCATCCTCACCGGGGACCGCGACTCCTTCCAGCTGGTGACCGAGGACGCCACCGTCCTCTACCCGATGCGCGGCGTCTCCGAGCTCGCCCGGATGACCCCGGAGGCCATCGAGGCGAAGTACGGCGTTCCGCCGGCCCGCTACCCCGAGCTGGCCGCGATCGTCGGCGAGACCTCCGACAACCTGCCCGGCGTCCCCGGGGTGGGGGCCGGCTTCGCGGCGAAGTGGATCAACCAGTACGACGGGCTCGACAACGTGATCGCCCGCGCCGAGGAGATCACCGGCAAGAAGGGCGAGGCCCTGCGCGAGCACCTCGACGACGTGATCCGCAACCGGCGGCTCAACGCTCTGGTGCAGGACCTCCCGCTCGAGGTCGGTCCCGCCGACCTCGGCCGGGCCGAGTGGGACCGTGCCGCCGCGCTGGCCCTCCTCGACGAGCTGGAGTTCCGCGGCGAGCTGCGCACCCGCATCTTGGACACGCTGGCCCCGCAGGAGGAGCCCGAGACCGAGGTCGGCTTCGAGCTGGCCGGCGAGGTCGTCGCACCGGGAGCCCTGGGGGCGTTCCTGGAGGGTCTCGGCCAGGAGCCGACCGGGCTGCACGTGCGTGGGTCCTGGGGCTCGGGCACGGGCCGGGTCGAGGGCCTCGCCTTCGCCCAGGCCGACGGCCGGGCCGCCTACGTCGATGCCGCCACGCTCTCGCCCGAGGACGACGCGGCGCTGGCCGCCTGGCTCGCCGACGAGACCAGGGCCAAGGTGATCCACGACGCCAACGGGCCGCTGCTCGCGCTGGGCGCCCACGGCTGGACCGTGGCCGGTCTGTCCACCGACACCGCGATGATGGCCTACCTGGTGGCGCCCGACCAGCGTTCCTATGCCCTGGCCGACCTGACCCTGCGCCACCTCAAGCGCGAGCTGCGACAGGACAGCGACGACGAGCAGGGCATGCTCTTCGAGGCCGACGAGGAGGCCGGAGAGGCCGCGATGCTCCAGGCGCGAGCCGTCGTCGACCTCGCCGAGGCCCTCGATGCCGAGCTGGCCGACCGTGGCGGCACCCGGCTGATGCACGAGATCGAGCTGCCGCTGGTCGAGGTGCTGGTCGGGATGGAGCGGGTCGGCATCGCCGTCG
>CAZTHV010000095.1:9014-10280 GCA_964613165.1 uncultured Marmoricola sp. | reverse complement strand
GGCATCGCCGGCGTCCTTGAGCTCGCGACCCGCCAGCCCCTGACCGCGCACCTGGAGAAGCCGCTCTCCCGCGACGGTGGCCAGCCAGGCCGCGAAGACGTGGTCGTCGGCGCCCTCGGGCGGATGTCCTACAACGAAGTCGCTCACACCGGCGACCCTATGCCACCGCCCAGGCGGCTCAGACTCACCGCGACTGACCGGCGAGACGGCGCGAACTCACCGACGCGAAGTGAATACGCGCCGCCTCGACGATGGGGGAGGTCAGCTGTTGAAGCGCTGCTGGGTCTCCGCCAGGCCCATGTCGATCAGGCACTCCACGGCGTCCGCCGCCGCGTCGATCTGGAAGGGCAGCTCCTTGCGCTCGGCCTTGGAGTAGTCGGAGAGCACGAAGTCGGCCGGGTCCTGGCGCCCCGCCGGCCGGCCGACACCGGCGCGGACACGGTAGAAGTCACCGGTCCCGAGCGAGGCCCGCATCGAGCGCAGGCCGTTGTGGCCGTTGTCGCCGCCGCCGAGCTTGATCCGCAGCGTGCCGAACGCGATGTCCAGCTCGTCGTGGATCGCGACGATGTGGTCCGGCGCGACGCCGTAGAACCTCGCCAGCGTCGAGACCGGTCCCCCGCTCTCGTTCATGTAGCTGCGTGCCCGGCCGAGCACGACCCGGGGGGCGTCCACGCCGGGCGGGGCGAGTCGGCCCTCGAGTACGTCGGCCCGCCCGGACTTGTGCGCCTTGAACGACCCGCCCATCCGGCGGGCCAGCTCCTCGAGCACCAGGTAGCCGATGTTGTGCCGCGTTCCGGCGTACCGCGGGCCGGGATTGCCCAGCCCGACGACGAGCCAGGCGTCGCCGCCGGGCGAGCCCATCGCAGAACCCGCGGACTGTGTCACTCAGGGCTCACTCGGAGTCGGCCGGCTCCTGGATCGGTGCCGCCGACGGCTCGCCGGCCGCTTCGGCGGTCGCCCCGGCGAGGTCGGCCTCGACCTCCGCGGCGGTCGGGGCGTGTGTCACGTTGACCATCAGGATGTCGGCGTCGGTGAGCAGCGTGGAGCCCTGCGGCAGGGTGAGGTCGGCGGCGTGGATCTGGGTGCCGGGCTGGACGCCGGCCAGCGAGATCTCGATCGCCTCGGGGATGTTGGTGGCCTCCGCCTCCAGGGTGACGAAGGTGGCCTCGGTGACGACCAGCGTGTCCGGGGCGGCCTCGCCGAGCAGCAGGATCGGCACCTCGACGGTGACCTTGTCGCCCTTCTTGACCGTGACGAAGTCGACGT
>CAZTHV010000095.1:5310-9004 GCA_964613165.1 uncultured Marmoricola sp. | reverse complement strand
GTGCTCGATGTGACCCTTGATCGGGTCCGCCTGGACCTGCTTGGTCAGCGCGAGCTGGACCTTGCCGTCGATCTCGATGTTGAGCACGGCGTTGGCGCCGCCGCGCTTGATCGCCATCATCGTGTCGTGGCCCGGCAGCGTCACGTGGATGGGGTCGTTGCCGTGGCCGTAGACCACCGCAGGGATCTTGTCCTCACGGCGGATCCGGCGGGCGGCGCCCTTGCCGAACTCGGTGCGCGGCTCGGCCTTGATCAGGTTCTCGGACATGGTGGCTCCTCGGAAAAGGCTGGTAGGTCGGTGGGGTCCCCGGCGGTCGAGTCGGGCCGTGAGACACGACATGCACCGCACGCCGACGCGCGGTGCATGGATCACTGGCATGAATCACGAACCGACCGCGTCGATCACGGAGCACGCCGGTCAGCCGACCGCCGCTCCCTCGCCGAGGCAACCAGAGGATCGTATCGAACGCCTTGCGGACAAGGCGAATCGGGGGCCAGGCGTAGAAGGCTAGGCGTAGGGATCGACGATCTCGCGCAAGGAGGCGAGCGCGTCCTCGAGGGCGGTCATCCGCGCGGGCCCGAGGTGCTCGGTCCACTCGCGCCGGATCGCCCGCTCGACTTCACGCGCCGCCTGCCGCACGCGCCGGCCGCGCTCGGCGATGCAGATCAGCCGGGCCCGCGCGTCCCGCGGGTCGGGCCGGCGCTCGACGTACGCCGCCGCCTCGAGCTGGTCGACCAGGAACTGAGCGCTCTGCTTGGTGATCTGGGCCTGCTCGGCCAGGTCGGTGAGCCTGGTGCCCTCGTCGCCGATCCGGGCGAGGACCCGCGCTTGGGCCAGGGTGACGTCGTACCCCTGGGCCACCAGCTCGCTCATCACCCGCTGCTCGGTGTGGCGGACGCCGAGGAACATCAGCAGCGCCGGATGCAGGTCTGCCACGGCCACCTCTTGACAATTAGTCAGGCTCTCTGACTAACTGACAGCGTAGCCCACCCCCTCCGGGAGCCGTCATGCGACACGACCAGGTCTGGGACCACATCCACGCCGAGCGGGCCGCGCTGGCCGGTCATCTCGCGTCGCTCACGCCCGAGCAGTGGCAGCGCGAGACGCTCTGTGCTGGCTGGACCGTGCTCGACACCGCCGCTCACGTCATCGCCAACCCACAGCTGCGGGCGCGTCACGTGCTGGCCATGGCGGGGCGCAACCTCGGCCGTGGCTACAACTCGATGATCGACCGGGAGGTCCGGCGGTGGGCGCGTGACCAGACCCCGGAGCGCGTGCTGGCCGACTTCGCGACGTACGCCGACTCGACGCGACACGTCCTCCTCACCACCTCGGTCGAGCCGCTGCTCGATGTCCTCGTCCACACCCAGGACATGCTGCGGCCCCTGGGCATCCGGCACGAGATGGCGCCCGAGGCGGCGGCCGTGGCGGCCGACCGGGCCCGGCTGCTCGGCATCGCCATGGGATGGCGGCGAGCCCGCGGACTCCGCCTGGTCGCCACCGACACCGACTGGGTACGCGGCGACGGGCCGGTGGTGGAGGGCCCGATGGCGGAGCTGCTCCTGCTCTGCACCGGCCGCGAGCCCGATCGGTCGCTGCTCTCCGAGCCGGTCTCGTGAGCGGCCGCGGCCCGTCCGGTGGGCCCGCCAGACGACCCCGCGTGCGTTCCCCGCGGCCATAGGTCATGCTCCGCCGCGCCGTCTCACCGCCGATCGAGGCCCGACGCCTCCCCGGACCGACCGTCGCTCAGGCGTGACCGTCGAACATCGAGGTGACCGAGCCGTCCTCGAAGACCTCTTTGATCGCCCGGGAGATCAGCGGGGCGATGGAGAGACAGGTGAGCTTGTCGAACTCGTTCTCCGGGGCGAGCGGCAGGGTGTCGGTCACCACGACCTCGGTCGCGGAGGAGTTCTTCAGCCGGTCGACCGCCGGGTCGGAGAGGATCGCGTGCGTGGCCGCGATGATCACGCCGGCGGCGCCGTCCTTCATCAGTGCCTCGGCGGCCTTCACGATGGTGCCGCCGGTGTCGATCATGTCGTCGACCAGCACGCACATCCGGCCCTCGACCTGGCCGACCACGCGATTGGCGACGCTCTCGTTGGGGCGGTCGATGTTGCGGGTCTTGTGGATGAAGGCCAGCGGTACGCCACCCAGGCGGGCCGACCAGCGCTCGGCGACCTTGATCCGGCCGGCGTCCGGCGAGACCACGGCCAGCTGGCGATCGCCGTACTTCTCGTTGACGTAGTCGGCCAGGATCGGCAGCGCCATCAGGTGGTCGACCGGCCCGTCGAAGAAGCCCTGGATCTGGTCGGCGTGCAGGTCGACGGTGATCAGCCGGTCGGCGCCGGCGGTCTTGAAGAGGTCGGCCATCAGCCGGGCGGAGATCGGCTCGCGGCCGCGGTGCTTCTTGTCCTGGCGGGCGTAGCCGTAGAACGGCAGCACCACGGTGATCCGCTTGGCCGAGGCGCGCTTGAGCGCGTCCACCATGATCAGGTGCTCCATGATCCACTCGTTGACCGGAGCGGTGTGGCTCTGGATCACGAAGGCGTCGCAGCCGCGCACCGACTCCTGGTAGCGGATGTAGATCTCGGAGTTGGCGAACTCGTACGCCGAGGTCGGGACCAGCCCGCTGCCGAGCTGCTCCGCCACCTCCTCCGCCAGCCGCGGATGCGCGCGTCCGCTGAAGACCATCAGGTTCTTCTCGGTGGTCCGCTTCATTCCACTCACGTCGCGCTACTCCCCGGGGATCGAGCTGGTCTCCCTAGTTTCGCGCACCAGCACCCGTGTCAGTGACATCGGGGTCCGTGTCTCGTCCCTCGGTCGAGGAATCGAGTGCCTCCTGGGCCGCGCGCGCCTGCTCGGTGCCCGCTCGCCGGGTCAGCGCCCAGCCCGGGATCGTGCGCTGCGACCCGGCGGTCACCGCAAGAGCTCCGGGCGGCACGTCCTCGCGGATCACGCTGCCGGCTCCGGTCGCGGCGCCGTCGCCGACCGTCACCGGCGCGACGAAGGTGGTGTTGCTGGCGGTCTTGGCGTGTCGCCCGACCACCGTGCGGTGCTTGGCCATGCCGTCGTAGTTGGCGAAGACCGAGCCGGCTCCGATGTTCGCTCCCTCGCCGATCTCGGCGTCCCCGACGTAGCTCAGGTGCGGCACCTTGGCTCCGGCGCCCAGCCGAGCGTTCTTTGTCTCCACGAAGCCGCCGATCTTGCTGCCCTCCCCCAGCTCGGTCCCCGGCCGGAGGTGGGCGAAGGGGCCGACGGCGGCGCCGGGGCCGACCACGGCCAGCTGCGCGTGGGTGCGGACCACGCTCGCGCCCACCCCGACCTCGGTGTCGATCAGCGTGCAGTCCGGCCCGATCACGGCATCCTCGGCCACGCTGGTGGCGCCGAGGAGCTGGACGCCCGGGCGGAGCGTGACGTCGGGGGCGAGGGTGACGTCGGCGTCGATCCACGTGGTGGCCGGATCGACCACGGTCACGCCGTCGCGCATCCAACGCTCGACGATCCGGCGGTTGAGCTCGGCGCCGAGCCGGGCGAGCTGGGCTCGGTCGTTGGCGCCGTCGGGCCGCCCGGCGTCGTCGAGCACGACGGCGCCGACGGACCGGCCGGCCGGGCGGGCCAGGAAGAAGCGGGTCGGCGCCTGGCCGATCTCGGCCACCGCCGCCTCGCCCGCGCCGACCAGCAGGCTGCCCTGCGC
>CAZTHV010000095.1:0-5300 GCA_964613165.1 uncultured Marmoricola sp. | reverse complement strand
GCCGCGCGGGCCAGAGCGACCGTGTCGGTGAGGTAGTACTCGCCCTTGGCGTTGTCGTTGCCGATCCGTGGCAGCGCGTCGGCGAGGAACTCCGCCTCGAAGGCCAGGATGCCGCTGTTGATCTCCCGGATCGCCGCCTGCTCCGGGGAGGCCTCCCTCTCCTCCACGATCGCGGTCACCGCGCCGGCCTCGTCGCGCACGATCCGGCCGTAGCCCTCGGGGTTCGGCACGATGCCGGACAGGATGCTGACCGCGTCACCGCCGGCCCGGTGGGCCTCGGCGAAGGCGCGCAGGCTCTCTCCTTGAAGCAGCGGCGTGTCGCCGTACGCCACCAGGACGGTGCCGGTCCGCTGCTCGGCCGACAGCGCCTGCCAGGCCATCCGGACCGCGTGGGCGGTGCCGTCCTGGGTCTCCTGCACCGCGAGCACGACGCCGGGAACGAGCTCCTGGATGTGCGGGCCGACCTGCTCACGCTGGTGCCCCACGACGGCGACGATCCGGGCCGGCTCCAGCGAGCGGGCCGCGTGCAGAACGTGACCGATCATGCTGCGCCCGGCGATCGGGTGCAGCACCTTCATCGTCTTGGACTTCATCCGGGTGCCCCCGCCTGCGGCCAGGACGATGACGGTCAGGTCGCTCATGGGTCTCCTCGGTGCGGTCGGATGCAACTCTTGACCATTGGTCACATGCAACTTTGACATTCGCCATCTCGTTTCGACGCACCAGGGCAGGTCAATGTCGCCTCTCTATGCTGCGCTCATGAGGAAGGACACGCGGGCGAGCCGGCTGCTGGACGCCCACGTGGCCTGGATGATCGACCGGCTGACCGGCGACGAGGTGGCCACCACCGTCTCGGTCGAGCTCGACGAGCTGCTCGAGAGCGGGTCGCGGCTGGCCACCGGCGCGCTGGTCGGCGCGGACGACGTGAAGGCGCTGGTGCGCAGGCTCATGGAGACGGTGCCGCCGAGCACCGGCGCCAGCGCGCTGGTGGAGCGGGCCGCCGACGTGGCGTACGACGGGCCGAGCGAGCGCTTCTCGCTGGCGGACGTCGTCGACCGCGAGAACGTCGAGCGGATCACCGACGAGGTGCTCGGTGCCTCCGACCTGGTCGAGGCGCTCCTGGACAGGCTCACCGAGAGCCCGCTGGCCGCCACGCTGGCCTCGCGATTCGTCGGCCGTGTCGTCAACGACGTCGTCCAGACCAACCGGGCCATGGCGGAGAGGATCCCGGGTGTCGGCTCGCTGGTCACCTTCGGCGCCAAGTCGGCCGGCAGGGTCATCGGGGCCGCGGACCGGCAGCTGGAGCAGGTCCTCGGCGACACCGCTGCCAAGGGCGCGGTCTTCGTGATGCGCCGATTGAACAGGATCATCGTGGAGACGCTGCAGGACCCGACCACGCACGACGCCGTCCTGGAGATCTTCGACCTGTACGCCGACCAGCCGGTGCCCCGGCTCGACCGGATCGGCCGCCGCGAGGACGTCCACCGGGTCGCCGCGCTGATCCAGGACATCGTCGTGGCCGGCGCACCCACCGAGCCGGTGCTGGCCCTCGCGGACGCGCTCGTCGACGGCTTCTTCTCCGTCTACGGCGACGAGCCGGTGACCGTGCTCCTCGAGGACCTGGACCTCGACCGTGACCTCCTCGCCGAGCACGCCGTCGCCCTGGTCTCGCGCCTCCTCGCCACCGCCCACGAGTCCGGCGATCTGGAGCTCTTCCTCCGCCACCGGCTCGCGCCGTTCTACGACTCCTCCGAGGTCGCCGCCATCCTCGGTTGACCGGTCTCGCCGACTGAGCCGGTCGCGGGCAGTCCGGCCCGGATCACGCCGTACGGCGCGCGGAGACGCCGAACGGCCCGCGCCGAGGTTCGCCGTCGGGCCCCTGTTTGAGCAATCGCTCAATCTTGTGCTAGCGTCTTGAGCGATCGCTCAAGACAGGGGATGTCATGGCCGCGCCGCTCTACGTGGAGACCCGGATCGCCGCATCGCTGGACCGGCTTTGGGCCCACACCCAGGACCCGGTGATCCACCAGCGGTGGGATCTGCGATTCACCGAGATCGCTCCCACGGGGCCCGGGCACTTCCGGTACTCGACCAGGGTCCTGCCCTTCCTCACCGTCGACGGGACCGGCATCCACTCCGGCGAGCGACACCGGCCCGACGGCGGCCGCACCAGCGCGCTGCGGTTCGCCTCCGGTCACCCGCTCTCGCTGATCGCGGAGGGCAGCGGCTACTGGCGCTACCAGCCCGAGCCGGACGGCAGCGTGCGGTTCCTGACCGGCTACGACTACCGGGTCCGCTGGGGACGGACCGGCGCGATCCTCGACCGGCTCGCCTTCCGGCCGTTGATGGGCTGGGCGACCGCCTGGTCGTTCGACCGGCTCCGCATCTGGCTCGAAGCCGACGTGCCGCCGGATCGCTCCCGCGACAGCGCGATCGTCGAGCTCACCGTCCGGCTCCTGCTCGTCCTCGCCGCACTGGGCGCGCATCCGGTCCTCGGGGCGGCCTGCGGCGCGTGCGCCGTACTGCTCCCGCCGAGACCCGCCACTCCCGCCGCCCGGCGCTGCCGGCGCCGGCCCGTCCCAGCCCGCCGGCCCCAGGAGATCCGATGACCTCGATCTTCCAGACCGTCCTCGGCGCCGACTTCGACCGCCTCCACCCCCGGCTGCGGCGCCGCTTCTCCGTCGGGCTCGCGACCGGCGAGGCGTGCCTCGGCACCGGCACGATGGACGAGGTGTGGCACACGCGCTGGGCCGCGCCCTTCCTGCGACTCGGCAGCACGCGCAACATCCTGGTGCCCGGCGCCGGCCGCGACGTGCCGTTCACGATCGAGAACGTGCCCTACCTCGACGACTTCGGCCGCGAGACGGTCAGCTTCGTCCGCACCTTCGCCTTCCCCGGCGGCGCGCGGCGGTTCGACGCGCAGATGGTGCTGGCGGCCGGCGGCGGCCACATCGTCGACTACCTCGGGACCCACCAGCACCTCGCCTCCGACCTGCATCTCGAGGTCGACGGCGACGGGCTGGTCATCCGCTCCGGCGCTCACCGATTCCGAGAGGGCCGTCTCGACGTCCGGCTGCCGCGGCCGATCGCGGCGGAGGCGGAGGTCCGCGAGGACTACGACGACGCGATCGGCCGCTTCCGGATCCGGGTACGTGTCACCCACCCCTGGTTCGGCCCGCTCTTCGGCTACCAGGGCACCTTCACCGCGACGTACGCCGACCACCTGAGCCCCCGCCCCGGGCTGCGGCCGGTGCGGGAAGAATGCCGGATGTGACCTCCTCGACGCGGGACAAGCTGCTGGACGCCACGCTCGGGGTGCTCGCCGAGCAGGGCATCGCCAAGGCGTCCGCGCGCACCATCGCCGCCGCGGCCGGCACCAACCAGGCGCTGATCTTCTACCACTTCGGCTCGGTCGAGGAGCTGCTCGCCGCCGCCTGCGAGCACGGCGCCCGCCTCCGGCGGGAGGCCCACCGCCCGGCGCTGGCCGAGGTGACCACGCTGGCCGAGCTCGTCGCCGTCGCGCGGGCGGTGCACACCGCCGAGCGGGACGCGGGCAATGTGGCCTTGCTCGGCCAGCTGCTCGCCGGCGCCACATCCCACCCGGCGCTCGCGGCCGCGACCGCCGCGGGACTGCGGCTGTGGGTGGAGGACGTCGAGGCGACCCTGGCCCGGGTACTCGACGACACGGTCCTCGCGGATCTCGTCGACGTGCCCGGCCTGGCCCGGGCGATCAGCGCGTCCTTCATCGGGCTCGAGCTCTACGAGGGCGTCGACGCCGAGGCGGCCGAGCAGGCCTTCGCGGCCCTGGACCGGCTCGGCGAGACGATGAGCGCGCTCATCGATCTCGGGCCGCTGGAGGAGCGGGCGCTGCGCCGCAAGCTGCGGCGTGCCTCCGGAGCCGGCTCCTCGTCGCGTGACCGTCGTACGGCGACGGACCAAACGGGGTCCGCGGGAGCGCGGGGACGCTAATCCACGCGGGGAGCGTCCGGCGCGGCACGCGTTTGGTCCGTCCGAATACGAGCTCTCCCAACTGAGTGCCGGTCAGCGGGCGAGGGGGCTGTAGAGGACCAGGCCGTTGCCCTTGCTGTCGTAGACGACGGCGCGGCGCTCGTGCGCGTCGTCGTAGGGACCCTTGACGATCTCGCCGCCTCCTGCCTGGATCGCCTTCGCCGCGGCGTCGACGTCGGCGGTCTTGACGCCGACGACGACCTGGCCGGGCAGCGGGTGGTCGATCGAGGTGGCCAGGGCGATCGTCACCGATCCCCCGTCCAGCGCGGCGAAGTGCGTCCCGTCGCGGAACTTCACCGCCATGCCCAGGATCTCGCTGTAGAACCGGATCGACTCGTCCAGGTCGTCGGTCGACAGGATGATCATCCGGACGTCGTGCTCGCTCATGCGCGCCTCCTCGTGTCGCTGGCTCCCCGGGTAGGAGTCGAACCTACGTCGCTAGTCCTGATTCAAAGTCAGGCGGGCCCTGCCGGCAGACCAACCGGGGAATACGACCGCCGAGCCTAGTCGAGCCGGCCGGGTCTGCCACCAGGGCCCGCGCGGGGCGGCACCCACCTCTGGCCGGCAGGCCAACCGGGAACGCCCGCGCCGGAACCGAGTCATTCGTTCGGAAAGGCGCGGGCTCAGGCTCCCGGCGTGGACTCGGCGGTGAAGTCGTGCTCGGTGAAGTCGACGGAGCGGCGGGCGTTGGCCAGCGAGGTGACGGTGCTGGTGCCGAGCGGGCCCTGGCGGTCGAAGATCACCGCGGTACCGGTGGCGATGCCGTCGTACGCCTGCCAGCTCAGCGCCGAGAGACCCATCTCCTGGCTCACCGGGAGGCGGGCGATCGAGAGGCTGACATCGGTGTTGATGTACTGCACGCCCTGATCGCCCCAGTTGACGACCATGCTGGTCGAGTCGGCCATGCCGGCAAGCCCCTGGAACGGAGTCGGCTCTTCGCCGATCACGATCGGCATGGCGGTCTGCCAGGTCTGCTTGCGGCCGGCGTTCTGGTGCTCTGCGAAGTTCTGCGACCAGCCGGCGGCGCTGGCGAGGATCGGCACCCGCAGCTCCTCGGAGACCGGCGCGACGTCCAGCGGCGGCGGGGAGGGTACGTCGGCCGGAGTCCAGACCGCGCCGTCGGCGTTCTCCGACGCCCGCAGGAAGTGGGCGCTGGCGCGCGCCACCGGCTGGTCGTCCTGGATCAGCGTGGCGTCGACCAGCATCAGCCGCGCGCCCTCGCGCACCACGACCGACTCGGTGCGGCACGGACCCATGCTCGGCGCCCGGAACAGGTCGACGGTGTAGCGCGC
>CAZTHV010000094.1:1080-10309 GCA_964613165.1 uncultured Marmoricola sp. | reverse complement strand
TCGGCACCGAAGCGCTCGGCCTGGGCACGCATCTCGTCCATCAGCGCCGGGCCCTGGATCCCGTCGCGGAACCCGGGGAAGTTCTCCACCTCGGTGGTGTTCATCAACGCCCCGCCCGCGGTCACCGAGCCCTCGAAGACCAAGGGCTCCAGACTCGCCCGCGCCGCGTACACGGCCGCGGTGTAGCCGGCCGGGCCGGAGCCGATGATGATCACATTGCGGAGGGAGCCCTCGGGGTTCTGCGACATGCCTGCCTTCTTCACGGATGGGATGCGCTGGTGCAACGCATCCTAGGCGCGCGGCATTCCGGTCCGTGGGGCGAGCCGGGTCAACCCGCTCAGGCCAGTGGCACACAGTCCTGGCCGCACCCGGTCGCGTCCGGGTCCGGGTGCGCCGCATCGGCGGCGGGTCGATGCAGAACGGCGCGCGCCGGGGTCACCGCGAAGCCGTCCCCGTGGGGGCGCGCGGTGCCGTCGACGATGAGGGAGTAGCCGCCCGGCTCCCGTGGTGGGCAGAGCACGGTGACCGCGGGGTTGTCGGCGACATTGCGGGCGGTCCCGCCGCTCGGCGTCGGGATCACCAGCTCCTCCGGGCCGGCAGAGACGGCGACGGAGACCACCTTCACCCCGGTGGCGCCGGTGCTGAGGAGGTAGGCCAGGTCGAAGTCGCCCAGCGCGGCGGCCAGCTCGTCGATCGGCACGGGGATGCTCATGTCCCGAGCCTAAGCCTGCATCCACCGATCTCCACCTGCTGCGCGGACCGGTAGAGCCCGGACTAGCGGCCGTCGTGCTCCTCCGGTACGACGGTCCGGGCCAGCTCGACGATTCCGTCGCAGGCCAGAGCGGCCACGACCCGCGCCGCCGGCGTCCCTTCGACGGGCCCGACCAGCAGCCAGGCCGGCCGGTTGTCGATCCGGACGGCGAGCACATGCGTGCCGGTCGAGGTCCGGGTCACCGGCGGCGCGCAGCTCGGTGCCGGGCGGCGGCCGGCGGCCGGCGCGGACGCGTCGGTCTGCTTGACCAGCGCGGATGCGTCGGTCTGCTTGACCAGCGCGCCGGCATCGCGGGCGAAGTGCTCCGTGCTCAGTGTCGGCAGCGCGGACAGGGTGCTGTTGAGCTGCCCGTCGTAGGCCTCCGCTCCCGTGCTGTCCTGCTGGTCCGCCTCCTGCGGGGCCGGAGCCGCCAGGGCGTCGTCGCTCGTCGGGTCCGGGGCGCTCTCCAGGGCTCTCTCGGGGGCACTCCCCGCGGCGTCCCGGTCGGCCTGGGTGGCCACCCCGGCGGCAGTGGTGTCCGCGCCGCCGCTCTGCATCCGGTCCACCGCGACGACACCGCCGGTGGCCACGACGGCGACGGCCGCGGCAGCGAGCAGCAGCCGCGCCGGGCGTCGACGGCGCGAGAGGGGGATGACGCCGGCCGTGGACCGCTCCTCTGCCAGCTCGTCGAGGACGCGGTCCAGTCGGGTGGCGACGTCCTCGGGCATGGGCTCGCGCACCTGGGCGTCGGCGAGAAGCCGGCTGATCTCGTCCTCGCCGAATGGCGACGGCTGGTCGCTCATCGGCTCATGCCTCCCCTCGTCGCACGCGCGGACCTTGCTCCACTCGATCGGACGCGGGAACGGCCTCGGCGGTTCCGGTCGTCGGGCGGAGCAGCTCGGCGAGCCGGGCGCGCCCACGAGAGCACCGGCTCTTCACGGTACCCACCGGGCAGTCCAGGATCCGGGCGGCCTCCTCGACCGGGTAGCCCTCCATGTCGACCAGGACCAGCGCGGCGCGCTGGCCGGCCGGGATCAGCTCCAGCGCGGCGAGCACCCAGGCGCGGCGCTCCCTGGCCACCGCCTGCTCGGCTGGATCGTCCCGGTCGGCCGAGGCCCAGGAGTTGGCACACACGGCTCCGCGCGCGGCGTACTCCTCCAGGTCGTCGGGCAGGGCGCTCGCCGCGCGCACCTTGTTGCGGCGCAGTCGGTCCAGGCAGGCATTGACGACGATCCGGTGCAGCCAGGTGGTAGGTGCCGCCTCGCCCCGGAAGTCGGCGGCACGGCGATAGGCGGAGATGAGCGCCTCCTGGAGGGCATCGGCCGCGTCCTCGGGGTGACCGGTGGTGCGCAGCGCCACCGCCCAGAGCCGATCGCGGTGCCGGGCGAAGAGCACGCCGAAGGCATCGGGGTCGCCGTCGCGGTGCAGGTCCAGGAGCGCGGAGTCGTCGAGCTCGTGGTGAGCCGGCGTCACGACGTGACGCTGACTTCGAGCACGGTCCCGCGGTAGTCCGTGCCCGAGCCGGGGAGCCGGGTCAGCCAGAGCAGCAGGTAGCGGGTGCGCACGACCGGATCCAGGGTGAACAGGGCCGTGCCGGCCTGGGTGGCGAGCGCGCTCACCTTCCGGGTGTCGGCCAGCCGGGTCGGGCCATCGTTGACCCCCGGCGGGGTGGCCCGCAACTGGATCTGGGTGGGCGCCGACGTGGGCGCGGTCCGGACGTCGACCGTCCCCACCTGCTGCTCGGTGCCGAGGTCCAGGAGCAGGCCGACCCCGCTCTTGAGGCCGCCCAGCGCAGCACTGCGGTAGACCTGGGTGGACCACCCCGTCGTGGCGTCGCTGTCGATCGCGAGCTTGGCCTGAGCCGGGTTCTCCCGTGGCGGCTTGCCCTGGGGGTCGAAGTCCGTCACGCCGACCACGTGGTACGGAGTGGGACTCGGGCTCGCCGGCGCGGTCGTGGGGTCCGGTGCGGTGGCCACGGGCTCCGGCTCGTCGCGGTGCCCGAGGTTGAAGGCGACCACCATCGCGGCGAGGAGGGCGATGACCAGCACGACCACGGCAGTCACCCGGAGCCAGGCCCGGCCGGTGCGGCCGGTGCGGCGGTCGCCGGCGGCCTCACCAGCGGGAGCCGTCTCGAAGGGCCAGTGCGCCGGGCCGCCTCCCGGCGCCTCGGGCACCCGGCGGTCGTGGTCCGCGAACAGCGGCCGGTCGGCGGGCTGCTCGAACGGACCGGGCGGCGCGGGGTTCCACGGCTCCGGCTCCCAGGCCGCCGGCAGGCTCCGCTCGTCGGCCAGCTCCAGCGCCGGCTCGACAGTGGGCGCGGCCACGGGTGGCACGTCCAGCGCGTCGTCGAAGACGATCGGCGCCGCCATCGTCGCGTCCAGGGGAGGTGAGTCGGCGGGCGGGTCGGAGGCTCGGGCATCCCCGTCGAGGGCGAGGTCGAGGGGTGGGTCGACCACCGGAGCCGGCGGCTCCGGCTCGTCGTGCATGCTGGGCAGATCGACCGGGGCGACCGCAGCCGGGTCGCCGACGAAGTCGCTGAGCGCGGCGCCGATCTCCAGGGCGGTGCGGATCGGCGGCAGGTGCCCGCCGGGGTCGCGGTGCAGCACCCGGTCGCAGATCGCGTCGAGCGCGCGCGGCACGCCGGCCCGGACCTGACGCGGTCGCAGCGGTCCCCGGGCGTACGTCGTCGGGGCGGCCGGCACGCGGGAGGGGCTCACCCCGGCCCAGCGACCGGTCAGCGCCGCGTAGAGGATGCCCGCCAGGTCCAGGACGTCGGCGGCCTGCTCGTCCTCGCCGAGCTGACGTCGCGGTGGGCTGAGCGCCGCGCTGACCTGGAAGCCGACGACCCGTACGGCGCCGGCCTGGCTGACCATGACCGACTCCGGCGTCAGCCGGCCGTGGACCAGGCCCAGGGCGTGCGCGGCGGTGATCGCCTCCGCCACCTCGCGGGTGAGCCACGCGGCCCGGACCGCGGGCAGCGGACCCTGCTCCAGCATGATGTCCAGCGAGGCGCCGTCGCCCCACTCGTTGACCACCCAGGTGAGGCCGTCGACGTCGTCGCAGTCCAGGACCTGCAGGAAGTGCGGCTCGACCAGGCCCGCCGCGCGCCGTGCCGCGTCGAGGACACAGGCCGCGCGGGCGTCGTCGCTGGCCACCACATGCACCGCCACGCTGCGGGCCAGCACCGTGTCGGTGGCACGCCAGAACCGCGCCCCGTCGTGATCGGCGAGCAGGTCGTCGAGTCGGTAGCGTCCGCCGAGCAGGGTGCCCGGGCTCATCCGCAGCGGCGGCACGATCCTCCTCGGGCGTCACGGGTGCTGTGTGCCGCCCATCGTAGGAGATCGGAAGGGCTAGCCGCGGCGGCGCAGCCGAGAGGTGACCATGCCGACCATCTCGGTGACCTCGCCGACCCTGAAGAGCCGGGCCAGCGCCAGGTAGGCGACCATGCCGGTCAGGCCGACCAGGGCGAGATGGGCCAGCATCTCCGGCTTGCCCCGCCCGGGCAGCAGCTCGTACGCCGCCCAGCGTGCCGTCCAGGCCAGGCCGGTGGCCAGCCCGGCGACGACCAGCAGCCGCGCGGCGTACCGGAGCATCCGCGCGCCGTCCAGGCCGCCGACCTGCCGGGAGAGGTTGACCCAGGAGATGAGCGCACCGATGGCGTACGACGCCGTGTAGGCGAGCACCAGCCGGGGGGCGGTCTCCTCGGCCGGAGCGTCGCGGGTCAGCAGGATCGCCGCGACCACGTTGGTCCCGGCGACGAAGCACTGGATCACGAACACCCGCCGGGTCTGCTCCAGGGCGTAGTAGCCGCGCAGCAGCAGGTAGTGGCAGGTGAAGAAGACCAGTCCCAGCGCGAAGAGCGCCAGCGTGGGGGCGAAGTCGGCGAAGGTGCGCCGCGCGGCGCCGTATCCCCAGACGAGGTTGGCCAGGTCGAGGGCGAGCAGCGGCAGCATCGCCGCGATCGGGAGGATCAGCGCGTAGGTGGAGCGGATCGTCGAGGCCACCGCGCGGCCCATCCCACGCAGGTCGTCCTCCGCGGCGAAGCGGCTGAGCCGGGGCAGGATCGCCGTCGCCAGCGAGACGGTGATGATCGCGTGCGGCACCATCACCAGCAGGAAGGCGTTGGCGTAGATCGTGTAGCCGGTGCCCCTGCCGACGGCGTCGCAGCCGACGGTCGACGCCGTGCCGGACGAGGCGATGTTGACCACCACGGCGTACGCGATCTGGTTGACGATCACGAAGGCGACCGTCCAGATGCCCAGCCGCAGGGTGTGGCCGAGACCGCTGCCGCGGAAGTCGACCCGCGGCTGGAAGACGAAGCCGGCCCGCCGCAGGTAGGGCAGCAGCACCAGGAACTGGATCGCGATGCCCAGCGTCGACCCGAGGCCGAGCAGCAGCTCTTGGGAGAGGCCGAACGGTCCGGTGGTGGTGTTGTGCGCCGGCACGCCCGCAACGGACTCCAGGCACGGGTCCTTCGCGGCGTGGAAGACGGCGAGATAGGCACCGAGGACGCCGATGGAGACGACGTTGTTGGCGATCGGCGCCCACATCATCGGCCCGAAGCTGCCGCGGGCGTTGAGCACCTGCCCGACCAGCACGAACATGCCGTAGAAGAAGACCTGCGGCAGGCAGTAGCGGGCCAGATCGATCGCGGAGTCGCGGTGCGGGGCCAGCGCCGGATCGGAGAAGTACTCCTGGCCGAGCAGCAGCCGCATCACCAGCGGCGCCGCGACGATCAGCACCGCGGTGACGACGATCAAGAAGATCGCCGCCAGCGTGATCACCCGGTTGGTGTAGGCATGGCCGTGGTCGCCATCGTTGCGCATCGCCCGGACCAGCTGCGGCACCAGGACGGCGTTGAAGATGCCGCCGGCCAGCAGGATGTAGAGCATGTTCGGGATCGTGTTGGCGATGTTGAACACGTCCGCGTGCAGACTCGTGCCCAGCGCCGCCGCCAGCAGGGTGGTGCGGACGAAGCCGCTGAGCCGGGAGACGACCGTGCCGGCGGCCATCACCGCGCTGGACCCGAGGACGGCGCCCGACTGGGTGGCCGCGCCCTGTGGCTCGGTCATTGGCCCCGCCACCGGTGCTCACGCAGCCCGCGGTGCACCCGGCGCACGATCATCACGACCAGCAGGCCCGCGCCGGCGATCAGGACCGCCCAGATCAGCCGGCCCACCTGTGAGGTGCGCAGGCTGAAGCTCAGTGGGGTGCCCAGCGCGTCGCCGTCCTCGGTGACCGGGCTGATCACCACCGTGCGCACGCCGATGCTGGCGGCGTCGGCGTGCAGCCGGACCACGGCACGCTGGCCGGCGTCGAGCCGCTGCGGCTTCGCGGCGGTGATGCTCAGGTCCGGATCCGTGGTGTGGGCGCGTACGCCGGCCACGACCGGCTGGTCGAGCCGGTTGACCAGCGTCACCGTCAGCGTGCCCGAGCCGCCGGAGAGGGTGACGAAGTCGGTGCCCTGCACCTCGACACCGCCCATCAGGCCGCGCACGTCCGCGTCGGTGGCCAGCACCCGCTCGCGCGCCGACGCCCGGTCGCCCCTGGCCTGCACCGAGACCGCCGTGAGCGCCATTCCGGCGAGCACCGAGTCCAGGTCGTTCTCGCTGTCCAGCAGCGAGCCCAGCACCCGGCCGGTGTCGGTGAGTGCCCGGGCGGCGGCCACGTTGCGGCTGCCCAGCTCCGCCTGACGCTGCGCCTGTGGGTAGGGCAGCCCGGCATCGAAGACCGGTGCGCCGGGCCGCGGGTCCAGACCGACCAGGTCCAGCCACCGGGTCTGCAGCCCGGCGAAGAAGCCCGCCTCGGACCAGTCCGGCCCCGGATCCCAGTCGGCGGGCAGCGAGACCACCATCGGGTCGTCGGGTCCCTCACCGGCTCGGGAGGAGGCCCGGAGGGCGGCCTCGGCGAGGATGCGCTGGCGGACCGCCAGGGCGCTCTGGGTCGGCTCCGGCGCCGGACCGCCCGCGGCGGCGTCCGCGTCGGTGAAGACGAGGGTCTGCCCGGTCTCCGAGCGCCACTGGCTGCGCAGCCGTGGCGCGCCGCGATCGGAGAGGAGCACGGTGGCGCCCTCGGGCAGCGCGGTCAGGGCGTCCTCGTTCAGCCAGCCGTCCGGCGGCACCACGGCCGGGGTGGCGGACAGCGAGTGCCGGGCCAGCGCGCTCCGGGAGAGGGCGTCGGCGCGCTCGAGCAGCTGCGGCCTTCGGCGGGCCAGGGCGGAGGCGTCCGGGTCGGCGTACCCCAGGCCGAGCAGGGTGTGGTCCTGGACGCCGGCGACGATCTCGTCGAGCCAGTGCTGAGCGGCGGTGAGGTCGGAGTCGGCGAGCCGGTCGGCGGCGCGGGAGGTGGGACTCGCCCCCGGCGTCTCCGGCTCCTCGTCCTCCTCCTCCGGCTCGGGTCCCAGGGAGAGCGGCGGATTGCCTGCCGCGAGCGTCGCGGCCACGTCGAGCAGCGCCGGGTCGAGGAGCACGACCAGCGGGCTGCTGCCCGCGGAGCCGATCAGGCCGGCGATGCGGGAGAGCCGTCCCTCACGGAAGGACCGCGCCCAGGTGCCCGCGGCCAGCACCCGGCCGTCGGAGGCGTACCGGACCTTGTCGCGGACCGGCACCACCACCGAGACGGCGGTGCGCACGCCGGGGGGGACCAACGGGATGAAGGTGCGGGCGCGTCCGGCGGTGGAGCGCTGCCCGGTCGAGCTCTGGCCCAGGGCGTGCACCCCGATCCAGTAGACGCCGGGCGCGCCGCTGATCTCCAGGACCCGGCGGGGCAGTGAGATCCGGAAGAACGTCGAGCCGCCGGGCGGGAGGTCGCCGATCGCGGCGAACTCACCCGGCTCGACCAGTCGAGTCCCCACCTCGGCGGTCTCGTCGGTGGCCGCGGCGGCGGTGAGCTCGTCGAGGCTGGTGATCGGCTGCTGGCTGACGAAGGGGTGCACGTTGATCGCCGACCAGGTCTCGTCGGAGTCGTTGCGGACCGTGCCGGCCAGCACGATCGGACCGCGCCCGGAGTTCAGGCCCGGGACAGTGGACGGGCTCAGGGTGGTGAGCGTGACGGTCAGCGGGGTGGGCTCGGGGCCGGCGTCAGCGGCCGTGGCCGCCGGCATCATCCCGGCGAACGCGAGGAGGCCGGCGAGCAGGAGCGTCACCGCGCGGCCAGTTCTCACCCCGACGATGCTAGTGGGCGGTCGGATCGCCCCCGACGCGTCGGTAGAGTTGGCTGTCGTGTCCCCGGAGCCGCTGCTGATGACCGACGTCCAGGCGCGGGCGGTCCGCGAGCTGCTCCGGATCGCCCCGGTCATCGACGAGCTCGGCGCCAGGTTCGCGGACGCCGGCGAGCGGATCGCGCTGGTCGGCGGGCCGGTGCGCGACGCGATGCTCGGCCGGCTGCAGAACGACCTCGACTTCACCACCTCGGCCCGCCCCGAGGTCACCGAGCGGCTGCTCAAGGGCTGGGCGGACGCGGTCTGGGACGTCGGCCGTGCCTTCGGCACGATCGGCTGCCGCCGCGGGGAGTGGCAGATCGAGATCACGACGTACCGCTCGGAGTCCTACGACCGGGACAGCCGCAAGCCAGCCGTCGACTACGGGAACTCCCTGGAGGGCGACCTGGGCCGCCGCGACTTCACCGTCAACGCGATGGCGATCTCGCTGCCGGACCGCGCCTTCGAGGACCCGTACGGCGGGATCGTGGACCTCGCCCACCGCACGCTGCGTACGCCGGGCCGGCCGGAGGACTCCTTCAGCGACGACCCGCTGCGGATGATGCGGGCGGCGAGGTTCGCCGCGCAGCTCGGGTTCACGGTCGCGCCCGAGGTCAGGCAGGCGATGACCGACATGGCCGAGCGGATCACGATCGTCTCGGCGGAGCGGATCCGCGACGAGCTGGTCAAGACGGTCTGCTCCCCCGACCCGCGCGCGGGGCTGAGCCTGCTGGTGGAGACCGGTCTGGCGGCGTACGTCCTGCCCGAGCTGCCCGCGCTGGCCCTGGAGCGCGACGAGCACCACCGGCACAAGGACGTCTACGAGCACACCCTGACCGTGCTGGAGCAGTCGATCGCGCTGGAGGACCGACTCGGCGGCGGGCCCGACTTCGTCTCCCGGTTCGCCGCGCTGATGCACGACGTGGGCAAGCCGAGGACCCGGCGGTTCCAGCCGGACGGCTCGGTGACCTTCCACCACCACGACGTGGTCGGGGCCAAGCTCACCCGCAAGCGGATGCAGGCGCTGCGCTTCTCCGGCGACGAGACCGATGCGGTCAGCACGCTGGTGGAGCTGCACCTGCGCTTCCACGGGTACGGCGACGGGCAGTGGACCGACTCCGCGGTGCGCCGCTACGTCCGCGACGCGGGAGACCTGCTGCCGCGGCTGCACGTCCTCACCCGGGCGGACTGCACCACCCGCAACCGGCGCAAGGCCGAGCGGCTGCGGCGCACCTACGACGAGCTGGAGGAGCGGATCGCCCGGCTCTCGGAGGCGGAGG
>CAZTHV010000094.1:0-1070 GCA_964613165.1 uncultured Marmoricola sp. | reverse complement strand
ACCACCCGCAACCAGCGCAAGGCGCGCACCCTCGCGGCGCGGATGGACGAGCTCGAGGTCCGCATCGACGAGCTGTGCGAGCAGGAGGAGCTGGCCTCGATCCGGCCCGATCTCGACGGCAACCAGATCATGGAGATCCTCGGCATCCCGGCGGGGCCGCGGGTCGGTGCGGCGTACCGGCATCTGCTGGAGCTGCGCCTGGACCACGGCCCGATGACGCAGGAGGAGGCCGTGGCCGCGCTGCGGGCGTGGGCGGCGGAGCGCCCGGCCTGACGGATTCACAGGTTCACCTGTGAATCGGTCGCTTCGGAGGGGGTGCAACCGCTCCGAAGCGACAACACCGCCTCCGAAGTGACCGCTGTCACTGCCGGGAGCCGAACTCGCCGGTAACATCGCGTCAACCCGAACCCCCGGAGGCCGCCATGACACTGTCCGACGTCGCCCCGATCGAAGCCTCGACCGAGATCGCCGCCCCGCCCGCCCGGGTGTGGACGCTGGTCGGCGATCCACGCAACATGGCGCGGTGGAGCCCGCAGACGGCCCGCTCCTTCCTGCGCGGCAAGCGGGTGGGGAAGGGCGCGAGACTGATCAACGTCAACCGCAAGGGCCTGCTGGTCTGGCCGACGCAGAGCATGATCGTCGCCTACGAGCCCGAGCGCGAGATCGCCTGGCGGGTCAAGGAGAACTACACCGTCTGGCGGATCCGGCTGGAGCCGACCGAGACCGGCACCCGCGTGGTCCAGACCCGCGAGGCGCCTCAGGGCATCTCGGGTCTGTCGGTGCGGCTGACCAACGCCGCGCTCGGTGGGATGGACTCGTTCACCGAGCTGCTCCGGGGCGACATGGCCACCACGCTGGGCAAGATCAAGGCCGAGGCGGAGCGCTGACCCCGGCCTTCCGCGGGGTCTGACAGCCCCCCGACGCGTCGGGGGCACTGCGCGGACGCCCGGTCCCCTGGGGAACCGGGCGTCCGTCTTGTCAGGGGTCAGGCCTGGATCGGGCTGACGGGCTCGTTGTTGAGGACGCGGAAGGTGTAGGCGCCGGCGATGGCCACCACGGGCCAGGCCACC
>CAZTHV010000093.1:0-10330 GCA_964613165.1 uncultured Marmoricola sp. | reverse complement strand
CAAGAAGCAGACGCTCGAGCAGTACGGCGAGGAGCAGTTCATGCTCTGGCGCCGCAGCTTCGACGTGCCGCCGCCCCCGATCGCCGACGACGACCCGTGGTCTCAGGCCGGCGACCCGCGGTACGCCGACCTCGGCGAGGAGATGCCGCGCACCGAGTGCCTCCAGGACGTCATCGAGCGCTTCCTGCCCTACTGGGAGTCCAGCATCGTCCCCGACCTCCGGGCCGGCCTGACCGTGCTGATCACCGCCCACGGCAACAGCCTGCGCGCGCTGGTCAAGCACCTGGACCAGATCGGCGACACCGACATCGCCGGTCTCAACATCCCGACCGGGATGCCGCTGATCTACGAGCTGGACGAGACGCTGCGCCCGGCCGTCGCCGGCGGTCGCTACCTCGACCCCGAGGCCGCCGCCGCTGCCGCCGCGGCCGTCGCCAACCAGGGCCGCTGACGACCCGGGCCGCGAGGCGCGCGTTCGGCGGCGGTCTACGGTGCGATCTGCCGGCACCTGGCGCCGGGAGATCGCACACCAGAGAGACTCCGCGGGTAGGGGACGCCGTCGGGAACGTCGGGCTGGTGCGTGCCGGCGATGACGACCACCGGCGCGCGGCAGGCATTCGCCCCATCCACGGAGTCTTCTAGGCTGGATGTCGTGATCCGGCTGCGGCTCCTCGACAGCGTCCGCTGGGACGAGCAGCCCGTCACCGGCGATCGCCAGCAGCGCCTGCTGGTCGCGCTGACCGAGGCCGGTCACGGTGGAGCGAGCGTCACCCGGCTGGTCGAGCAGATCTGGGGTGACGACGTGCCCTCCGACCCGGCTCGCGCCCTGCAGGTGGTGGTCTCGCGCACCCGCACCATCACGGGTCCCGAGATCGTCGAGCGCACCGGCACCGGCTACCGGCTCGGTCTGACCGACGACGAGGTGGACGTGCTGCGCCTGCGCACGCTCGTGGACCGTGGTCGTGCCGCGACGCGTGCCGGGCAGTGGCCCGAGGCTCTCGCCGCCGCCGACGAAGCCCTCACGCTGATGCCCGATGCCGTCGAGGCGCGCCGGATCCGCGGGCTGGCCCGCAGCGGCCTCGGAGAGCACGAGCTCGCCCTGCCCGACCTGGAGTCGGCCCTCGCCGAGCGGCCCGACGACGAGGCCCTCCTGGCGGCGCTGCTGCGCGGCATCGCCGCCTCGTCGTCCCCGGCGAGCGCGCTGGAGCGCTACGAGCGGTACCGCGCCGACCTGGCGGACCGGCTCGGCACCGACCCCGGACCCGAGCTGCGCCGACTGCACGGCGAGCTGCTGGCCGCCGACCGCCCGGTCCGCTCCGGCATCCGGTACGACGCCACACCACTGGTCGGCCGGAGCGCGGACGTCGCCCGGCTGCAGGGGATGCTGGCGAGCGGCCGGGTGACCTCGATCGTGGGCGCGGGCGGACTGGGCAAGACCCGGCTCGCCAACGTCCTGGCACGGCAGGCGACCCAGCCGGTGGTGCACGTCGTCGAGCTCGCCGGCGTGACCTCACCGGACGACGTGGTCAGCGAGGTCGGGTCGGCGCTGGGGGTGCGCGACTCGGTCAGCGGCCGGCGTGCCCTCACCCCACAGCAGCGTGCCGACGTCCGCGCCCGGATGATCACCCAGCTCGCGCTCGCCCCGACACTGCTGGTGCTGGACAACTGCGAGCACCTGATCGACGCCGTCGCCGAGCTCGTCGGGGTCCTGATCGCCGGCACCCGCGACCTGCGCGTGCTCACCACGTCGCGGGCACCGCTGGGCATCGCCGCCGAGCGGGTCTACCTGCTCGGTCAGCTCGGCCTCGACGACGCCGTGGACCTGTTCGGCCAGCGTGCGCGGGCCGCCCGGCCGACCGTCCGGCTGGAGTACGACGAGGTCGCCGGCCTGGTCGCCCGGCTCGACGGGCTGCCGCTCGCCCTCGAGCTCGCCGCCGCCCGGGTGCGGGGGATGAGCGTCGAGGAGATCGCCCGCCGGCTCGACGACCGCTTCGCACTGCTGCGCGGCGGTGACCGGTCCGCGCCGGACCGGCACCGCACACTGCTCGCCGTCATCGACTGGTCCTGGACGCTGCTCACCGAGCCGCAGCGAGCGGCCGCGCGCCGGCTGGCGGTCTTCC
The DNA here is from genome assembly GCA_964613165.1 of uncultured Marmoricola sp. Lineage (GTDB taxonomy): Bacteria > Actinomycetota > Actinomycetes > Propionibacteriales > Nocardioidaceae > Marmoricola. The sequence continues at coordinate 8,210 of CAZTHV010000093.1, read as the reverse complement.
ACGACGGCTTCGCCCTCGATGCCGTCGAGGCGGTGCTGACCGACGAGCCCGACCCGCTGGCCCTGGTCGAGGAGCTGGTCGAGCAGTCGCTGGTCGGGATCCAGGAGAGCGACGGGCACCTGCGCTACCGGATGCTGGAGACGGTCCGCGAGTTCGGCCGGGTCAAGCTCGCCGAGTCCGGCGAGGAGGTCGGGACCCAGGCGGCCCAGCGCGACTGGGCGACCGCGCTCGCGGACCAGGCATGGGTCGATCTCTACGGTCCCCGGCAGTACGACGTGATGGACGCGCTCCACCGCGAGGAGGGCAACCTCGCCGACGTCCTCCGCCGCGCGATCGACGAGCGGGATCAGGCGACCGTCGTACGGCTGATGGCCGCGCTGGCCGACTTCTGGACCATCCGCGGCGACCACCCGCGGGTGGTCACCCTGGGCAGCGCGGTGGAGCAGGCGATCGACGGCTGGATCCCGCCGGCCGAGCTGGCCGACCAGACCCGCACGGTGCTGTCCACCCTCGTCATCGCGGGCGCCATCTTCCGCGGTGGGCCGGCAGGCGAGAGCCGACGCGCGCTCGCGGCCCTCGGCGAGCCGGTCGGTGCCCGGCTGCGCGGCCTGGTCACGGTGGCGCTGGAGATGCGCGACCCGGAGGATCTGTCGGCCACGCCCGTCCGCGGCGCCGCGGGCGACGAGATGACCGCGCGGTTGGAGGCGCTCTGCGCTCATCCCGACCGCGAGGTGCGGCTGGTCGCGCTGCAGTGGGCCGCCCACGACCGCGAGAACTCCGGGGACCCGGAGTCGGCCATCGAGACCATCCGAGCCGCGCTCGCCCTGTGGCGCGAGCAGGACGGCCCGTGGACCCGGGGGATCCTGCTCGCCCAGCTCGCCGAGCTGGAGATGCAGCTGGGGCGGCCCGCGGTCGCCGCCGGCCACGCCCGGGAGGCGCTGCCGATCCTCGCCCGGCTGCGGGCCGAGGACGACACGATCCAACTGCGCGCGCTGCTCGCCTTCTGCGCGCTCCTCGACGGCCGGATCGACGAGGCCGAGGGGATCCTGGACGTGATCGAGCGTGCCGACGCACCACCGGTCTTCGGGACCCGGGTCGTCCTGCCTGCCGGGCGCGCCGAGGTCGCCCTGGCCCGCGGCGAGACGGAGGCCGGGCTGGCGCTCTACCGCGAGGCGATGGCGCAGCTCGGCGAGATGCACTTCCCCGGCCTCGACGCGAGGGGCCTGGAGCCGTGGGCGATCTTCGGTGAGGCGGCCGCCCTCACGGCGTACGCGATCCACGGCGACGGTGCCGGCGGAGACCTCTTCGACCCGGTTCGGGCCAAGGCCGTGCGCTACCTCGCCGGCGAGGCCGGGCACGTGGACTATCCGGTCGCCGGGATGACGCTCTTCGCGCTCGCCGCGTGGGGCGTCCACCGCGAGGCGCTGCCGCTGCTCACCTGCGCCCGGCTCGCCGCCCTGGCCGACAGCTTCGGCTACAACCGGGTCTACCCGGTGATGGCCTGGTGCCACGTGGCCGACGCCCTCGACGCCACCCAGCCGGGCCTGCTGGCCGCCGAGGCCCGTGCGTACGCCGGACGCCGCGGACCCGCGCTGCACGACGATGCGACGCGGGTCCTGGACGAGCTCCAATCCGTCGAGGCGGCGCAACATCACCGCTGAGAGGTGAGTTCGCGCCGCCTCGACGACGACGTCAGAGGTGCTTCTTGTAGCTGCGCACCGAGAGCGGGGCGAAGATCGCGATCACGACGGCGCCGGCGAGCAGGGTCAGCCAGACCTGATGGGTGACCGCGCCGTGGTTGGCGAGATCGCGGGCGGCGGTGACCAGGTGCGAGACCGGGTTGATCCGGACGAAGGAGGCCAGCCAGTCCGGCAGGGTCTCCACCGGGACGAACGCGTTGGACAGGAAGGTCAGCGGGAAGAGGATCAGCATCGACATGCCCTGCACGGCCTGCGCGCTGCGGGCGATCGTGCCGATCCAGGTGAAGATCCAGGCCAGTGACCAGCCGGTGAAGATGGCCAGCAGGACCGCTCCGAGGACGCCCAGGATCCCGCCGCCGGGCCGGTAGCCCATGGCGAAGCCGGTCGCGAAGGTCAGGGAGGAGGCGATCGTGTAGCGGATCAGGTCAGCCACCATCGGCCCGGCCAGCGGGGCGATCCGGGCGATCGGCAGCGACTTGAAGCGCTCGAAGACGCCCTTGTCCATGTCCTCGCGCAGCTGCACGCCCGTGGCCATGCAGCAGGTGAGCACCGTCTGGGCGACGATGCCGGGGATCATCAGCGGCAGATAGCTCTTCACATCGCCGGCCACCGCGCCGCCGAAGATGTAGGCGAACATCGCCGTGAACAGCAGCGGCTGCAAGGTCACGTCGAAGAACTGCTCGGGATTGCGGCGCATCTTCTTCGTGGCCCGCCAGGCCATGGTCAGCGTCTGGCTGACGGTCTCGGCGAGCGTCGTACGACGGCCGGCGCGGGTGACGGCCTCGACCGGGTCGACCGAGGGCAGGGGGAGTGCGGTCAGGGTGGCGCTCATCGGGCAACCTCCAGGGTCTCGTCATCGGTGTCCGAGGCGTGCTCGCCGGAGTCCCCGCCAGTGTCATGGCCGGTCAACGCGAGGAACACCTCGTCGAGGGTGGGCTTGGCAACGCTGACCGAGGTGATCGAGATGCCGGCGTGGCGCAGGCCGATCAGCACGTCGGCGGCGCGGTCGGCCTCGTCGAGGGCGACGTTCATCCGGCCGGACTCCGGCGTCAGCACCGGCTCCTCGCCGAGCAGCCGGCGGACGACGTCCACGGCCAGCGACTGGTCCGCGTCAGGGGCCAGCTGGAGCTGGAGGGTGGAGTCGCCGACCGAGGTCTTCAGCTCGTCCGGCGTACCCTCGGCGACCTTGCGGCCGCGGTCGATCACCGCGATCCGGTCGGCCAGCTGGTCGGCCTCGTCGAGGTACTGGGTGGTCAGCAGCACGGTGCAGCCGTCGGCGACCAGGCCCCGGATCGTGTCCCACATCTGCCCGCGAGTACGCGGGTCGAGACCCGTGGTGGGCTCGTCGAGGAAGATCAGCGGCGGACGGGTGATCAGGCTCGCGGCGAGGTCCAGCCGGCGGCGCATGCCCCCGGAGAACTGGGCGATCGGCTTGTTCGCCGCCTCCTCGAGCGCGAACTGGCCGAGCAGCCGCTCCGCGGTCTCGCGCGACTCCGCCGAGGAGATCCCCTGCAGCCGGCCGAACATCCAGAGGTTCTCCAGTGCGGTCAGGTTCTCGTCGACCGAGGCGTACTGCCCGGTGACGCCGATCAGCTGCCGGATCATGTGCGGCTCGCGCCCGACGTCGACCCCGAAGATCTCCGCCGATCCGGCGTCGATGGTCAGCAGCGTGGCCAGCATCTTCAGCATCGTGGTCTTGCCAGCGCCGTTCGGGCCGAGCACTCCGAAGATCTCGCCCCTGCGGACGGTCAGGTCGATGTGGTCGACCGCGCGGAAGCTTCCGAAGTCCTTGACCAGGCCGGTGGCCTGAACAGCGTGGACGGCATGGGTCTCGTTCATGGCCACCACTGTGGCCGCCGCGGCCTTCAGCGTGCCTTCACGGTCGTTTCAGTGGGCTGCTTTCACAGGTTCACCTGTGAAACAGTCGCTTCGGAGGCGTTGCACTCCCTCCGAAGTGCTGGGATCACAGGTGAACCTGTGAACCACCCCGCCCGGCAGCCCCCCAGCAGCCCTACGCCGGGTGCTCCCCGGTGACCAGGAAGACCACTCGGCGGGCGATCGAGACGGCGTGGTCGGCGATGCGCTCGTAGTAGCGCCCCAGCAGCGCGATGTCGACCGCCGGCTCGACGCCGTGCTTCCACTCCGAGCCGAGCAGCTCGCGGAAGGACGAGCGGCGCAGCCGGTCCATCTCCTCGTCGACCTCCTCCAGCTCCTCGGCCGCCGCGACGTCCCCGGCCGCGACGATGTGGCCGACCTTGGCGATCATCACCTCGGCGACGGCCGACATCCGCGCGATCACCGGGACCATCTCGTCGGGCACCGCCGTCTCGGGCATCCGGAGGCGGGCGATCTTGGCGATGTGCACGGCCAAGTCGCCCATCCGCTCGAACTCGCTGACCATCCGCAGCGAGGCGACCAGCATCCGCAGGTCGCCGGCGACGGGGTTCTGCAGGGAGAGCAGCTCGAAGCTGTCCTCCTCGATCTTCTCCCGCAGTGCGTCGATGGCGTCGTCGGCGGAGATCACCGACTCCGCCAGCGCGCCGTCGGCGTCCAGGAGCGCCTGGGTCGCCCGGGAGACGGCCGCACCGACGAGCCGGGTCATCTCCAGCAGATCGTCACGGAGGGATTCGAGTTGGTCGGTGTACGCGTGGCGCATGCGGCCCACCCTAGGCAGCCCAGGTGAAGACCCGGTGTCGATACGTGAACGGGTGGTGAACACTCCTGAAAGCCACGACCGCGGGCCGAACGGCATGTGAATCGCTGCGTACGATCGCATCGTGGACTCCACCGCCCAGGCCCTGCTCATCGCGCTGCTCGGCGCGGTGATCGGCGGCGGCGTGGTGCTGGCCTGGCGGATCAGCGAGTCGCAGACCCGCCCCGAGGTGGAGCCGCCCACCGGCGCCCTGCCGCCCGGAGTCGCCACCGTCCTCTCCGTGCTGCGCAGCAGCGCGCTGGTCGTCGACGGCGGCGAGCAGGTGCTCAAGGCGTCCGCTCCCGCGATCGCCATGGGCCTGGTCCGCGAGGGCCGGATCGCGGTGCCGGAGCTGGAGGACCTGGTCCGCCAGGTACGCCGGGACGGCCAGATCCGCGAGACCGAGCTGGTCGTGCAGCGCAGCGCCGGAACCCCGCCGCGGCACGTCACCACCCGGCTGGCCCCGCTCGGCTCGCAGCTGGTGCTCGCGCTGGTGGAGGACCGCACCCGCGAGCGCCGCGTCGAGTCGATCCGGCGTGACTTCGTGGCCAACGTCAGCCACGAGCTGAAGACCCCGGTCGGCGCGATCCGGCTGCTCTCCGACGCGGTGCTCGACGCCTCGGACGACCCGGAGGCGGTGCAGCGGTTCGCGGCCCGGATGCACGCGGAGAGCGAGCGGCTCTCCCGGCTGGTGCAGCAGATCATCGAGCTCTCCCGGCTGCAGGGCGACGACCCGCTCGACGAGCCGGTCGCCGGCGAGGTCGACGTCGTCCTCAAGCGGGTCCTGGAGGCCAGCCGCACCGACGCCGAGGCCAAGCACATCTCGCTGGTGCAGAGCAGCGAGCCGGACCTGGTGATCCTCGGCAACCGGGAGCAGGTCGAGGTGGCCGTGAGCAACCTGGTCACCAACGCGGTGGCCTACTCACCCGACGGCTCGACGGTGACGGTCAGCGCCAAGGCCGACGACGCGACGGTGCAGATCGGCGTCTCGGACCAGGGCATCGGCATCCCGGCCTCGGAGGTGGACCGGATCTTCGAGCGGTTCTACCGCGTCGACCCGGCGCGGCACCGCTCGACCGGAGGCACCGGGCTGGGCCTGTCGATCGTCAAGCACGTGGCCGCCTCACACGGCGGCGACGTGCGCGTCTGGTCGGTCGAGGGGCAGGGCTCGACCTTCACGCTGGCGCTGCCGCGCCGGATGCCGAGGGCCGGGACGCCATGACCACGTGTACGGACCATGTGTTACGAGGGCCGTGATGGCCAGAGGGAGAGGCTGAGCCGGTGACCCGAGTTCTGGTCGTCGAGGACGAGGAGAGCTACAGCGACGCTCTGGCGTACCTGTTGCGCAAGGAGGGCTTCGAGGTCGCGATCGCCGCCACCGGCAACGACGCCCTGGCCGAGTTCGACCGCTCCGGCGCCGACATCGTGCTGCTGGACCTGATGCTGCCGGGCATCCCCGGCACCGAGGTGTGCCGGCAGCTCCGGCAGACCTCCAACGTGCCGGTCATCATGGTCAGCGCCAAGGACGACGAGGTGGACAAGGTGGTCGGCCTCGAGCTCGGCGCCGACGACTACGTCACCAAGCCGTACTCCCCGCGAGAGCTGGTCGCCCGGATCCGCGCCGTCCTGCGCCGCGGCCTCGGCGACGCCATGCCCGACACGACCTCCCTGGAGATCGGACCGGTCCGGATGGACGTCGACCGCCACGTGGTGACGATCGGCGGCGAGGACGTCCGGCTGCCGCTGAAGGAGTTCGAGCTGCTGGAGATGTTCCTGCGCAACCCCGGCCGCGTGCTCACCCGCGGGCAGCTGATCGACCGGGTGTGGGGCTCGGACTACGTCGGCGACACCAAGACGCTGGACGTCCACGTCAAGCGGCTGCGCACCAAGATCGAGCCCAACCCCGCCGAGCCGCGCTACCTCACCACCGTTCGCGGTCTGGGCTACAAGCTCGACATCTGAACGGCTCCATGGATGACCGACTCCATCGGCGGCCGGCACGACAGCCGGGCGATCGGCACACCGCGAGACGGCCGGCGAGCGATGGCGGCGTGCGCGCTGTCGGTGCCGGACCCTAGATTGCAGGTGTGAGCGCCAGCACCGAGCCACCGGCTATCCGTACCGGCCGGACGACCCTGCCGCTCCTGGCGCTGGCGACCACGCTGGTGCTGTGGTCCTCGGCGTTCGTCGCGATCCGGCACCTCGGGCACCAGGTCTCCCCCGGCGCGCTGTCGCTGATCCGGCTGCTGGTGGCCTCGCTCGCCCTCAGCGTCCTGCTGCTGCGGCACCGCCCGACGACCCGGATGACCGGCCGCGAGACCGCCCTCCTGCTCCTGTGCGGGGTCGCCTGGTTCGGGATCTACAACCTGGCGCTCAACGCCTCCGAGCAGCGCATCGACGCCGCCACAGCCGCGATGCTCGTCCAAGTGGGCCCGATCCTGATCGCCCTGCTGTCCGGGATGTTCCTGGGCGAGCGGCTCACCGGCTGGTTCGTCGCCGGGATCGCCGTGGCGTTCGCGGGCGTCGTGGTGATCAGTCTCGCCACGCGGAGCAACGCGGGCGCTGACCTGGCGGGGGTGCTCCTCGCGCTGGTGGCCGCGGCGACGTACGCGATCGGCGTGCTGTGCCAGAAGGTCCTTCTGGGCACTCGGTCCGCGCTGGAGATCACCTGCCTTGCCTGCTGGATCGGCGTCCTGGTCTGTCTGCCCTGGACCGGCGACGCGATCGGCGTCGTGCGCGACGGCGACCCCGGGACCATCGCGCTGCTGGTGTACCTGGGGCTCTTTCCCACCGCGCTCGCCTTCTCCACGTGGGCCTACGCCCTACGGCACACCGGCGCCGCACGACAGGCCAGCTCCACCTTCCTGGTGCCGGCGATCACCGTCGTGCTGGCTTGGCTGCTGCTCGACGAGGTTCCGCCGGCCCTGGCAGTCGCCGGCGGCGCCCTGTGCGTGGCCGGCGTCCTGGTCAGCCGCCGGACCCGGCGCCAGACACCCGAGCAGCCGCCGTGCTAGACGCCCGGACGGGCGCTGCGGCGGTCGGCCGCGGGGGAAGCCCTCACTCCGGCTCGCGCAGCCCCAGCGACTCGCGGAAGGCGTCCAGGTTGTGGGTGGGCTCGCCGTGGGTGGTGCGCCACTCCCACTCCTTGCGGATCGCCGTGGCGAAGCCGAGCTCGAGCAGCACGTTGAAGGACTCGTCGGCATAGGTCAGCACCGAGCCGAGCAGCCGGTCGATCTCCGCCGGCGTCACCACTGAGAGCGGCAGCCGTGCGTCGAGGAAGATGTCGCCGACCGCGTCCAGCGCGAAGGCCATCCCGAAGAGCCGCATGTTGCGCTCCAGCATCCAGCGGTAGACGGCCTCGTGGCTCTCGTCCGGCCGGCGGCAGACGAAGGCGTGCACGCTCAGCGCATGCGGCCCGACCTCCAGGCGCACGGGAGTCTGCAGCTTGCGCTCACCGGGCAGCACGACGTCGAAGACGCCGTCGGCGGTCTCCGCCCAGTCCAGCCCGCTCTCGGCGAGCGTCGCCCGGAGTGTCTCCGCGGGTGTCCGGGCCGCGCTCACCGCACCGGCTCGCGCATCTGCCGGGCGGCACGCTCGTAGACCGCCAGCGTCGCCTCGGCGGTCCGGTCCCAGCTGAAGCCGGCGGCCTGCCGGATCGCGCCGGTCGCGAGCTCGGCACGCAGCCCGGGATGGTCCAGGACCCGCTCGAAGCAGCGGGCGTAGTCCGTCGGGTCGTGGCCCTCGACGAGGAGGCCCGAACGGCTGTCGGCGACGGCGGTGGTCAGTCCGCCGACCGCGGCGGCGACGACCGGGGTGCC
>CAZTHV010000092.1:4737-10439 GCA_964613165.1 uncultured Marmoricola sp. | reverse complement strand
GGCAGGGCGGCCAGGATCGCGTCCAGCAGGTCACCGGAGCCGCGACCGTGCAGTGCGGAGACCGGATAGGGCTCCCCCAGCCCGAGGTTCCACAGTGCGTGGGCCTCGGTCTCGATGCGCTGGTCGTCCACCTTGTTGGCGGCCAGCACGACCGGCCGGCCGCTCTTGCGCAGCGTGCGTACCACCGCCTCGTCGGCGTCGGTGATCCCGACGGTCGCGTCCACCACGAAGAGCACCGCGTCGGCCAGCGAGACCGCGACCTCGGCCTGCGCGGCGATCCGCTCGGCGAGCCCGCGAGCATCGGGGTCCCAGCCGCCGGTGTCGACCACGGTGAAGGCGCGGCCGTTCCAATTGGCGTCGTAGGAGACCCGGTCGCGGGTGACCCCCGGCCGGTCCTCGACGACCGCCTCGCGGCGGCCGATGATCCGGTTGACCAGCGTCGACTTGCCGACGTTGGGCCGCCCGACGACCGCCAGGATCGGCGTTCTGACGTCCTCGACTCGCTCGCTCACGCGGCGTCCTCGCTCCTGGGAAGTGGTCCGGGCAGCTCCATGCCGGTTGCCGCGCGCGCCTCGGCGAGAGTCGTGCGCAGGGCGTCGGCGATCTCGTCGGCCACTCTGCGTACGTCGGCCCGGCGGCGCGGCCACTCGACCGGTTCGACGGCGAGCGCCTCGCCGTAGGTGATCACGATCGGACTGCCCGCTGGGGGCAGTGAGTTGTTCGAGCCTCCCGGCAGGCGGGATCCGAGGAAGGCCATCGGCACCACCATGGCGCCGCCGACCATGGCCAGGTACGCCGCGCCGCCGCGAGTGGTCTCCACCGTCCCGGCACCGCGGGTGCCCTCGGGGAACATGCCCACCGCGCCGCCGGCGGCGAGCACCCGCACGGCCGTGCGCACGGCCCCGACATCGGTGCCCTCGCGGTCGACCGGGATCTGGCCGGAGACCATCAGGAACCGGCCGAGCGCGCCGCGGAACATCTCCCGCTTGGTCAGCGCGTGCACCGGCCGGGGACCGAGGATCGCCATCATCGGGCCGTCGAGGAGGCCGATGTGGTTGCCGACGACAACCACCGGCCCGCTCAGCGGGACCCGCTCGGCAAAGCGCACGGTCAGCCTCCAGCGGCGGCGGATCAGCCGGGCCGCGGTCACGCGTGCCGGGCTGTCCAGCAGCCATCGCGAGGGCTCCCGCGGCGGCGTGGCGGTCCGGGTGGTCACGCCGCGTCCCGGACCATGGAGACGACCAGGTCGACGACCTCGTCGAGCGTGTAGGGCGTGGTGTCCAGATGGGTCGCGCCGTCGGGGACGGTCAGCGGCGCCGTGGTGCGGGCGGAGTCGATCGCGTCCCGGCGCAGCAGGGCGGCCTGGGTCGCGGCCACGGAGCCGCCTCCTCGCTCCGCCGTACGACGGGCGGCGCGAGCGGTCGGGTCGGCGGTCAGGTAGAGCTTCAACTCGGCGTCCGGCGCGACGACCGAGCCGATGTCACGACCCTCGACGACGATCCCGCCCACGCCGATGATCGCGCGCTGCAGCTCCAGCAGCCGGGTCCGCACCGCGGGAACAGCCGCGACCGGACTGACCGCCACGGTGGCCTCGTCCATGCGGATCGCCTCGGCGACATCCTCGCCGTCGAGGGTGATCGTCGGGGCGAGCGGGTCGGTGCCCGACTCGATGACCGGTCGGCCGGCGGCCGCGGCGAGCGCCGCCGGGTCGGAGACGTCGACGCCGTGCCGGAGCATCCAGACGGCCATGGCGCGGAACTGTGCGCCGGTGTCGAGGTAGCGAAGTCCCAGGCGCGCGGCGACGGCCCTCGCGGTGCTGGACTTGCCCGAGCCCGAGGGGCCGTCCATCGCCACCACGATCGTGCTCACCGGGTCCTCCACCGTGCCGTTCACCGGCGAAAGCCTACCGGTGGGTGGTCCAGCCTCTCTCCTCGAGCGCGGCGGCGAGTCCGTCGGCCGCGGGGGCGGCGACCACCAGCTCGACCAGACCGACGGGGCGGCCGGGATCGTGGTCGATGCGGAGGTCCTCGACGTTGACGCCGATCTCGCCGATGTCGGACAGCAGGTGGGCCAGCTCGCCCGGGTGGTCGGGCACGAGGACGTGCACCGAGCCGGTCTCCAGCGAGGGACCGCCGTGCTTGCCCGGGATCACCCGGGTCCCGGCGACGCCGCGCTGCAGGATCTCCACCAGGTCGTCGGCGGAGTCCTCGCCGACCGCGTCGATCAGCTCGTCCAGCCGGGACCGCAGGTCGCGCAGCAGCCGCCCGACCACCGGCCCGTTGGCCCGGATGATCTGGCCGTAGAGCTCGGGGTCGCCACCCGCGACCCGGGTCACGTCGCGCACGCCCTGCCCGGAGAGGGTGAGGTACTCCGGCACCGCCTCGGTCAGCTGGCCCGCCGCGAGCACGGCGAGCAGGTGCGGCAGGTGACTGGTCCGGGCGACGGCGAGGTCGTGCTCGACGGGGCTCAGCCGCACCGGGGTAGCCCGGCAGAGGGTCACCAGGTCCTGGACGAGCTCGACCGTCTCCGCGGACGCGTGGACATGCGGCGTGATCGCCCACGGGCGGCCGTCGAAGAGCGCGTCGCTGGCGGCCAGCGGGCCGGAGCGCTCGCTGCCGGCCATCGGGTGGCTGCCGACGTACCGGGCGAGCACCGGCTCGGCGGCCCGGTCGCCGACCTCGCTCAGCGGCAGCGCCTTGACGCTGCCGACGTCGGTCACGTGCGCGCCCGTCTCCAGCGCCTCCAGGACGCTGCGCGCGATGTGCAGCGGTGGGACGGCGACGACGACCAGCTGCGCCGTCCCCTCGCTCGGCGCCGGCTCGCCCGCACCCAGGCCCACCGCCGTCCGGACGTGCTCGGGGTTGAGGTCACTGAGCCAGACCGGGATCCCGGCGGCCCGCAGCGCCAGGCCGATGCTGGTGCCGAGCAGACCCGCGCCGACCACGTGGACCGGCCCGGTCAGCGCGCGTCCGGCCTCACTCATCGGGCATCGACCTGATCCGGGTCAGGTCCGAGCGCAGCGCCGCAGCGCCGTGGAGGTAGACGTGGGTGATCTCCGACCTCGGCACCTCCGTCTCGACGTGCGCCATCATCCGCACCATGCGCGGCATCGAGCCCTCGATCTCCAGCTCGCGGGCGCAGATCAGCGGCACCTCCCCGAAGCCCAGCTGGCGTGCGGCGTACGCCGGGAACTCCGAGACCAGATCGGAGGTGGCGGTGAAGACCACCGAGATGAAGTCGTCGACCTCGAGGTCGTTGGCGCGCATCACCTCGGTCACCATCTCGGCCACCCGGTCGAGCATCTGCTCGCGGGTGTCCGACTCGAGCTGAGTCGCCCCCCGGATCGCTCGCACAGGCACCCGCCGAGACTACAAGCCGGCACTGTCGAGGAGCGCGCCGACCTCCTCGTCCGTGAGCTCGCGGAGGTAGCCGGTGCGCAGCGAGCCGATCTGGACCGGGCCGACGGCGGTCCGGGTGAGCCGCCGGACCGGGTGCCCGATGTGCTCGAGCAGTCGCCGGACGATCCGGTTGCGGCCCTCGTGGATGGTCAGCTGGACGATTCCCCGGTTCTGGTTCGTGCTCAGGATCTTGGCTCGGCGTACGTCCACCGGGCCGTCCTCCAGGACGACGCCGGCACGCAGTCGCCGGGTGTCGGCCCCGGTCAGCCGGCCCTCGACCTCGGCGACGTAGGTCTTCTCCACCTCGTACGACGGGTGCGACAGGGCCTGGGCGAAGTCGCCGTCGTTGGTGAGCAGCAACAGGCCCTCGGTGTCGGTGTCGAGCCGGCCGACGTGGAAGAGCCGCTCGGGGCGGTAGGCGACGAGATCGGCGACGGTACGCCGTCCCTGCGGATCGGCCATCGTGGAGACGACCCCCCGCGGCTTGTTCAGCACCAGGTAGACGTGCGGGCTCACCGGCGGCAGTCGGCGGCCCGACACCCGGATCACCGCCCGGTACGGGTCGATCCTGGTGCCCAGCCGGGTCACCACCTGGCCGTCGACCTCGACCTCGCCGGCGAGCATCAGATCCTCACAGCGTCGTCTGCTGGCCACACCGGCCTGGGCCAGGTGCTTCTGCAGCCTGACCAGACCGTCGTCCGGCTCTCCCGTGTCACTCATCGGGCGTCACTCTCCGGGTTCGGACGAGGCCGGACCGTCCGCCTCCATTGTGACCCCGGCCACGTCGGCCGCGGTCTCCTCCAGGTCCATGTCGTCCATCTCCGGCACGAACGGCGCCAGCTCGGGCAGCTCCTCCAGCGAGGTGATCCCGATCCGCTCCAGGAAGTAGCTCGACGTGCGGTACAGGTGCGCGCCGGTCTCCGCGTCGGTGCCGGCCTCCTCGACCAGCCCGCGGGTCAGCAGCGTGCGCATCACGCCATCGACGTTGACGCCGCGGATCGCCGAGACCCGGCTGCGGCTGACCGGCTGCTTGTAGGCGACCACGGCCAGCGTCTCCAGTGCCGCCTGCGTGAGCCGGGCCTGCTGCCCGTCGAGCACGAACCGCTCGACCACGGGCGCGTACTCCTCGCGGGTGTAGAACCGCCAGCCGCCGGCCACGTGCCGGAGCTCGAAGCCGCGGCCCTGCTCGGTGTACTCCTGGCTGAGCTCGGCCAGCGCGGCGTCCACGTCGGCGACGGGATAGCCCACCGCGGTCGCCAGGGTGGCCCGGTCCAGCGGCTGGTCGGCGACCATCAGCACCGCCTCCAGCGCGGGGCGCAGGTCGGCCAGCGGCACCGCGAGGGTGTCGGTGTCCGGGCTCTCCTCGGTCACCTGCTCAGACATCGGCGGTCTTCTCCTCGGGTAGTGGTGATTCGGGATGGCCCGTCGGGCGGGCTCCGCCCAACTCAGGCATCGGCGGTCTCCTCCGGCAGTGGTAGCGGGGTCCCGTCGAACTCGTCCTCGATCTCCACGTCTTCGTCGCCACCGGTCCAGCGGACGGTCAGCTCGCCCAGCGGCGTCATCTGGTCGAAGGCGACGACCCCCTCCCGGAAGAGCTCCAGCAGGGCGAGGAATCGCGCCACCCGGGTCATCGTGTCCGGTGCGTCCGCGGCGAGGGCCCGGAAGCTCATCTGCCCCTGCAGCCGGAGCCGCTCCACCACGACGTGGGCCTGCTCGCGGACGCTGACGACCGGTGCGTGGATGTGGGCCAGGGAGAGGACCGGCTCGGGCCTGGGCTCCAGCGCCTTGGCGGCCAGAGCGGCGAACTCCTCCATCCCGAGGCCGATCAGGACGTCGGGCAGGATCGTGGCGAAGCGCTCGTCCAGCCCGACGGCGCGGGGGAACCGGCGCGACTCGTCCTCCAGCCGCCTCTCCAGGATGGAGGCGATCTGCTTGAACGCGCGGTACTGCAGGAGCCGCGCGAAGAGGAGGTCCCGGGCCTCCAGCAGCGCCAGGTCCTCCTCGTCCTCGACGTCTCCGGCCGGCAGCAGCCGGGCGGCCTTGAGGTCGAGCAGCGTCGAGGCGACCAGCAGGAACGACGTGGCCTGCTCGAGGTCCCAGACGTCGCCGGCCGCCTTGATGTGCGCGATGAACTCGTCGGTGACCCGGGAGAGCGCGACCTCGGTGATGTCCAGCTTGTGCTTGCCGATCAGGCTCAGCAGCAGGTCGAAGGGACCCTCGAAGTTGTCCAGCCGGACCTCGAAGCCACCAGCGGACTCCTGGCCGGCCTCCAGGGGCTGACCGCGGACGGCCCCGCCCTGGAGG
>CAZTHV010000092.1:0-4727 GCA_964613165.1 uncultured Marmoricola sp. | reverse complement strand
TCAGCCCCTGGGTCATCCGGTCAGCCGCCGGACCAGCTCGCTGTCCTCACCCTGTCGCTCCAGGTCTGCCAGAACGATCGCCAGCGCCTCGCGCACCAGCCGGCCGCGGTCGACGGCCAGCCCGTGGTGGCGGCGCAGGTCGAGGCGGGCATGCTCGATCTCGAGCAGCTCCTCGGCGGTCACGTAGACCGTCATCTTCTCGTCGTGCCGGACCCGCCCGCTCGAACGCCGGGCCTCACCGGCCTTGCCGGTCCGCGGCGTGGCAGCGGGTGGCTCCTCCGGGGCGTGCTCCCCGTCCGCCGTGGGACGGAACAGGTCATCGGCCGTCGGCAGGCTCACCCGTCGAGACACGAGCCAGCACCTCCTTGGCCAGTTGACGGTACGACGCCGCACCCGCCGAGGAGGAGGCGTAGCTGGTGATCGGCTCACCGGCCACCGTCGAGTCGGAGAACTTGACCGTCCGGCGGATCACCGTGTGGAAGACGGTGTCGCCCCAGGCCTCGACCAGCCGCTGCATCACCTCGCGGCCGTGCAGCGTGCGGCCGTCGTACATCGTGCCGAGGACTCCCTCGATGCGCAGCCGGGGGTTGAGCCGCTCGCGCACCTTGTCGATGGTGGTCTTCAGCAGCGCGACGCCGCGCAGTGCGAAGTACTCGCACTCCAGCGGGACGATGACGCCGTCGGCGGCGGTCAGGGCGTTGACGGTGAGGAGACCGAGGGAGGGCTGGCAGTCGATCAGGATCACGTCGTACTTCGGGCGGGCCGCCGCCAGGACCCGCTGCAGCGTCTGCTCGCGGGCCACCTCCTGGACCAGCTGCACCTCGGCGGCCGAGAGGTCGATGTTGGACGGCAGCAGGTCCATCCCCTCGACACCGGTCGGGACGACCACATCGTCGACGGTGACGTCGGACTGCATCAGCAGGTTGTAGATGGTCAGCTCGATCTGGTGGGGGTTGAGTCCCAGGCCGACCGAGAGCGAGCCCTGGGGGTCGAAGTCGACCAGCAGGACCTTGCGGCCGTACTCGGCCAGCGCGGCGCCGAGGTTGATCGTGGTGGTCGTCTTGCCGACCCCGCCCTTCTGGTTGCACATGGCGATCACCCGGGCGTTGCCGTGGCCGGTCGGCGGTGACGGCTCCGGCAGATCGGGCATCGGCCTGCCGGTGGGGCCGAGCTTCGGGCTGCTCGCGCCGTCGACGTTGTCGGCCACCTCTGCTGCCTCCGTTCTGGGTGCGTGCTGCAGGACGCGGGCCAGCTCGGCGGGCGCCGGGTCGGCGGAAGGCTCGGCGGCGGGGATGCGGATCAGCGGTGGAACCTCCGAGGCCTCGCCGGTCTGATTGCCGCCGCCGCCATCGGTCATCGGTCCCCGCCTTCGCATCGTGTCCGGCCCTTGTCGACCCTGATCGATATTGTCGACATGCCGCCAAGTCATGCAGTCGGTGCACTCTATGACCCGCCGATAGCCGCCACAACCCGGGCCGCCGGGTTGGGTGGAGCGCCGTGAAATCTGGGGAAGCCCTGTGCACGGACTCACGCTCGTCGTGCACAGCCACCCCTTCGCCTGTGCACAAACCTGTGCATCGAGAGGCGCCGCTCAGCCGTCGGCGCGGCGCCGGATCAGACCCTCTTGGGCGACGCTGGCGACCAGCCGCCCGTCCTGGGTGAAGACCCGGGCGATCGCCAGCCCGCGCCCACCTGCCGCGGACGGACTGTGCTGGTCGTAGAGCCACCACTCGTCGGCGCGGAAGGGCCGGTGGAACCAGATCGTGTGGTCCAGGGAGGCGCTCTGCAGGCTCGGCGAGTAGATGAAGATCCCGTGCGGCACCAGCGTCGCCCCGAGCAGCGTCATGTCGCTGGCATAGGTGAACGCCGCCGTCTGCGTCGCGGTGTCGTCGGGCAGCGTGCCGTTGACCCGGATCCACAGCCGCGCCAGGGCCGGCGTGCCGTCCGGCGAGATCTCGCCGCCCACACGGGAGCTGCCGGCGAAGCGCACCTGCAGAGCGCTCCACTCGCTGGGCCAGTCGCCGCTCTCCGTGCCGCCGAGGCGCCCACTCACCAGCGTGGCCAGGTCGACGCACTCCTCCGGCGGCGGCACGGCGGGCATCGCGTCCTGGTGCTCGAAGCCCTCCTCGTGGATCTGGAAGCTCAGCGTCATCCCGAAGATCGGCCGGCCGTGCTGCCGGGCCAGCACCCGGCGACTGCAGAAGCTGCGACCGTCGCGGACCGAGTCGACGTCATAGACGATCGGCACGGTGGGGTCGCCCGGCCGCAGGAAGTAGGAGTGCAGCGAGTGCACGACGTACGCCGGGTCGACCGTGCGAGTGGCCGCCACCAGGGCGTGTGCCGCGACCTGCCCGCCGAAGACGCGCTGCATCGACGTGGACGGCGAGGTCCCGCGGAACAGGTTGTCCTCGATGACCTCCAGGTCCAGGAGCTCGAGGAACTCCTCGACCGTCGACGCCATCAGCTCCCCTCGTCCTGGTCGAGTCCGGCGAGGAACTGCTCGAACTGGGCCCCGAGCTCCTCACCGGTGGGCAGCTCGCCAGAGCCCAGACCGGCGTCCAGTCCGTCGTCCAGCAGGTTGGTCCCGCCGCGGAGAAGGGCCTGGTGGAACGCGTCGTACTGCTGCTCCAGGCCGGCCACCACCTGGCGGACCTCCTCGGAGTCACTGATCTGCTCGGCGATCTCCGCCTGGCGCGTCGCGGCCGCCGCCCGCAGCGCCGAGGTGTCGAAGGCGAGCCCGGTCATCGTGCCGATCCCCTCCAGCAGCGCCGCCGCGGCCTCGGGATAGTCCGACTGCGCCAGATAGTGCGGGATGTGGGCCACGAAGCCGGCGGCATCGTGCCCCCACTCGCCCAGCCGCAGCTCCAGCAGCGCCTGCGCGCTGGACGGGATCCGGATCTCGCCCTTCCAGACGTTCTCCTGCAGCGCGATCGCGTCGGTGTTGGCATGGTTGGTCAACTGCACCGGGCGGGTGTGCGGCACCGCCATCGGGACCGAGCCCAGCGAGACCGTCAGCCGCACTCCGAAGTGCGCCACGACGGCGCGGACGCCCTCGGCGAAGGCCTCCCAGCGCACGTCGGGCTCCGGACCGCTGAGCAGCAGGAAGCGCGTCCCGGCGCGGTCGGTCAGCAGCCGGACCACCAGCCGGGGCGCCTCGTAGTCGCTGTAGCGGTTCTCGTGGAAGGTCATCGGTGGCCGGCGGGCTCGGTAGTCGTAGAGCTCGTCGACCTCGAAGCTGGCCACGACCGCGCCCCGGCCGTCCTCCAGGAGGCGGCTGACGGCGGTCGCCGAGGCGTTGCCGGCGTCGAGGAAGCCGTCCAGAGCGGTCAGCATCACCAGGTCGTCACTCAGATCCTCGGGGCGCCCGAGCCCCGGGACCTCGTCGACGATGTGCACGAACCGTGCCTGGACCACGAGCTCCTCCGTCTTCGGTTCCGGGTGGACGTTCCGAGTGGACAAGGCCACCCTATCGACGGGACAACGCCTCAGGGACGCCGGATATGCCCGCCGGGGCGTGATCCTCGCCCCACGACGACCGCGTCCCGGTCGTCCACCGGGGCGATCCAGCGGACCGGCCGCGCGACGACGCCCTCCGCTGCCGGGAGAGATGCGCCCTAGTCGATATGGACCAGGTCGCGCCCGGAGTCGAGGGCGGTGACGTCCTCGACGACGCTCAGCGCCAGGGCCTGGGAAGTCAGTCCGATCCGCTCCAGGATCCGGTCGCGCTTGGCGTGCACCAGGAACTCCTGCGGGATGCCGTGCAGCCGGAGCGGCGTGCGCACGCCCTCGTCGCTGAGGGTCTGCAGCAGGGTCGCCCCGAAGCCGCCGACCCGCCCGTTGTCCTCGACGCTGACCACCAGCCGGTGCTCGGCGGCGAGCGGGATCAGGGCCGGGTCGATCGGCTTGACCCAGCGCGGGTCGACCAGCGTCACGCCGATGCCCTGAGCGCTGAGCCGCTCGGCCACCTCCAGACAGGTCGCCACCATCGACCCGGCGGCGACCAGGAGCACGTCCTTGGCCCCACGGCGGACCAGCAGGTCGCCGCCGCCCACCTTGCCGATCGCCTCCACGTCGGGGCTGGGCGCGCCCTTGGGCAGCCGCACGATGGTCGGCGCGTCCGCCACGCCCACCGCCTCACGGAGGAGCTCGCGGACGCGGCGACCGTCGCGCGGGGCGGCGATCCGCAGACCCGGGACCACCTGGAAGACCGACATGTCCCACATGCCGTTGTGGCTGGCGCCGTCGTCACCGGTCACCCCGGCCCGGTCGACCACGAAGGTCACGCCGCACTCGTGCAGCGCGACGTCCATCAGGACCTGGTCGAAGGCGCGGTTGAGGAAGGTCGCGTAGATGGCGACCACCGGATGCATCCCGCCCATCGCCAGGCCGGCCGCGCTGGTGACCGCGTGCTGCTCGGCGATGCCCACGTCGAAGGTGCGCTCGGGGTACGCCGCCGCGAACCGGTCGAGTCCCACCGGGTAGAGCATCGCCGCGGTGATCCCCACGATGTCGGGGCGCTCGGCTCCGAGCGCGACCATCTCCTCGGCGAAGAAGTCGGTCCAGATCCGGCCCTTGGGCCTGGCCTCGCCGGTCTCGATGTCGAAGGCGCCGATCTGGTGGAACTGATCCGCCTCGTTCTGCTCGGCGGGGTCGTAGCCGAAGCCCTTCTGGGTGATCACGTGGACGATCACCGGCCCGCCGAATCGCTTCGCCTGGGTCAGCGCCTG
>CAZTHV010000091.1:0-10557 GCA_964613165.1 uncultured Marmoricola sp. | reverse complement strand
CCGCCGGGTCGGCGAGCTCGACGAGGAGATGGTCTACGAGTCCCGCGCGGGCGACCTGTTCACCCTCGGCACCAGCACGTGGCGGATCGAGGACATCACCCACGACCGGGTGCTGGTCTCCCCCGCGCCCGGGCTGCCGGGCCGGCTGCCGTTCCGGACCGGCGACACGCTCGGCCGGCCCGCCGAGCTGGGCGAGGCGATCGGCGCCTTCACCCGGGAGGTCGCGGCGCTCTCGCGCGACCGGGCGCTCGCCCGGGCCGAGGCCGCCGGGCTGGACGCCTGGGCCGCGGGCAAGCTCGTCGTGGAGCGCTTCCGCGACGAGCTCGGCGACTGGCGGATCGTGGTGCACTCGCCGTACGGCACGCCCGTGCACGCTCCGTGGGCGCTGGCGGTCAACGCCCGGCTGCGTGAGCGCTACGGACTCGATGCCCAGGCGATGGCCACCGACGACGGCATCGTGCTGCGCATCCCGGAGACCGACCAGGACCCGCCGGGCGCCGACCTGGTCGTCTTCGAGCCCGACGAGATCGAGCAGATCGTGACCACCGAGGTGGGCGGCTCGGCACTGTTCGCCTCGCGGTTCCGCGAGTGCGCCGCTCGCGCGCTACTGCTCCCCCGCCGCGATCCCGGGCGTCGCTCGCCGCTGTGGCAGCAGCGTCAGCGCGCGGCCCAGCTACTGGAGGTGGCCGCCCGCTACCCGTCGTTCCCGATCGTGCTGGAGGCCGTGCGCGAGGTGCTCCAGGACGTGTACGACGTCCCGGCGCTGGTCGCGCTGCAGCGGCGCATCTCCGAGCGGCGGATCCAGCTGCTCGACGTGAGCACGCCCCGGCCCTCGCCCTTCGCCCAGTCGCTGCTCTTCGGCTATGTCGCGGCGTTCATGTACGAGGGCGACTCGCCGCTGGCCGAGCGCAAGGCGGCCGCGCTCACCCTCGACCAGGGGCTGCTGGCCGAGCTGCTCGGCACCACGGAGCTGCGCGAGCTGCTCGACGCCGACGTGCTCGCCGAGGTGGAGGCCGAGCTGCAGCGGCTGGCACCCGACCGGCGGGCCCGCGACGCCGAGGGGCTGGTCGACCTACTCCGCATTCTCGGGCCGCTGACCACCGAGGAGCTCGCCGCCCGCGCGACGTTCGCGCCCGTCGACGCACTCGCCGGCCTGACCGAGACCCGGCGGGTCGTCCGGGTCCGGGTCGCCGGCGAGGAGCGCTGGTGCGTGGTCGAGGACGTCGCCCGGCTGCGCGACGGCCTCGGCGTGCCGGTCCCACCAGGGACGCCGGAGGCCCTCACCGAGCCGGTGGCCGATCCACTGGGCGACCTGGTCGGCCGCTATGCCCGCACCCACGGGCCGTTCGCCGCCGCCGAGGCGGCCGAGCGGCTCGGCCTGGGCGTCGCCGTGGTGCACCAGACGCTGGTCCGGCTGGCAGCGCAGGGCCGGGTGCTCGAGGGGGAGTTCCGGCCGCACGGCTCGGGCGCTGAGTGGTGCGACGCCGAGGTGCTGCGCCGGCTGCGCCGCCGCTCGCTGGCCAAGCTCCGCCAGGAGGTCGAGCCGGTGCCGCCCACCGCGCTCGGCCGGTTCCTGCCCGCCTGGCAGTCGGTCGGTGGGCGGCTCCGGGGCGTCGAGGGGGTGCTCGCGGTGGTCGACCAGCTCGCGGGCGCGCCGGTGCCGGCCTCCGCCCTGGAGTCGCTGGTGCTGCCGGCCCGGGTTGCCGACTACCAGCCGGCGTACCTCGACGAGCTGACCGCCAGCGGCGAGGTGCTCTGGGCCGGCCACGGCGCGCTGCCCGGCCAGGACGGCTGGGTCTCGCTGCACCTCGCCGACGCCGCCGCGCTGACCCTGCCCGAGCGGGACGCCGAGGTGCTCGACGATCTGGGGCACGCGGTGCTCGAGGCACTGGGCGGGGGCGGCGCCTACTTCCTGCGCCAGCTCGCCACCCAGCTGGCCTCCATGGAGGTCGACGCCGACGACAAGGCGCTCTCCGCCACCCTGTGGAGCCTGGTCTGGTCGGGCAATCTGGGCAACGACACCCTGGCGCCGCTGCGGGCGCTGACCCGGTCGGGCACCACCACGCATCGCTCCCGCCGGCCACCGCCGCGCGGCCGCCTGAGCGGACGGGTGGGCGGCGCCGGTCGCGGCCTGCCCCGGGTGAGCGCTCCCCCGGAGGCGGCCGGGCGCTGGTTCCTGCTGCCCGATCGCGAGTCCGACGCGACCAGGCGAGCCCATGCCGCGGCCGAGCTGCTGCTGGAGCGGCACGGCGTGGTCACCCGTGGAGCCGTGGTGAGCGAGCGCACGCCGGGTGGGTTCGCGGCGACGTACCGCGTGCTGAGCCGGTTCGAGGAGTCCGGCCGCAGCCGTCGCGGCTACTTCGTCGAGGGCCTCGGCGCGGCGCAGTTCGGCACCGGAGGGGCGATCGACCGACTGCGGGCCCAGGCGGCGGTGCAGCGGGCGCCGGGCGAGAAGCCGGAGGCGCTGACCCTGGCCGCGAGCGATCCGGCCAGTCCGTACGGCGCCGCGCTGCCGTGGCCGGCTCAGTCCGAAGGCGGGCACCGCCCTGGCCGCAAGGCCGGCGCCCTGGTCGTTCTCGTCGACGGCGACCTCGCTCTGTACGTCGAGCGCGGAGGCCGGACGCTGCTCACCTTCCCGCCCGGCGATCCCGAGGAGGCCAAGTCGGTCCTCGGGACGGCCATCGACTCACTCGGCGCCGCCGTGCGCCGGGGAGCGCTGGACCGGCTGACCATCGAGAAGGTCAACGGTGCCGGCGTCCTCACCCAGGAGGCGACGGCGATGCGGCAGGCACTGGCGTCGGCCGGGTTCGTGGCGACCTCCAAGGGAGTCCGCATCCGTGCCTGAGGGCGACACCGTCTGGCAGACGGCCCGGCGGCTGGACGCCCTGTCCGGCGAGGCTCTGACCGGCTGTGACCTGCGCCGGCCGAGCCTGGCGACGGTCGATCTGACCGGACGCCGAGTGCTGGAGACGACGACCCGCGGCAAGCATCTGCTGACCCGGTTCGAGGGCGGTCTCACCCTCCACAGCCACCTGAAGATGGAGGGCCGGTGGGATGTGCACGCCCCGAGCTCGCGGTGGCGCCGGCCGGCCCACACCGCGCGAGCGGTGCTGCGGACCGCCGGCTACGAGGCGGTCGGATTCTCCGTCGTCCTCTACCTGGTCGAGACGACGGGCGAGGACACTCTGGTCGGTCACTTGGGGCCGGACCTGCTCGGCCCGGACTGGGACGCCGAGGTGGCCTTGACTCGGCTGAGCGCTGACGGCGAGCGGCCCATCGGCGAGGCGCTGCTCGACCAGCGCAACCTCGCCGGAGTCGGCAACGTCTACCGTTCCGAGCTCTGCTTCCTCGCCGGCGTCGATCCGCGCACGCCGGTCGGCGACGTGCCCGACCTGGACCGGCTGGTCGACCGCACCCATGCCGTGCTGCTCGCCAATCGCGACCGCCCGGTCCGGGTCACGACCGGCGACCGCCGGCCCGGGCGGCAGCTGTGGGTGTACGGCCGCCGGGGCGGATGCCTGCGCTGCGGCACCCCGATCCACCGCGAGGAGCTCGGCGCGGCCGGGCAGCAACGGGTGACGTACTGGTGCCCACGCTGCCAACCCCCGCACTGAGCTCTACCAGGACGCCGATAGGTTTCCGGCGTGTCCCGGAACCGCTCACTGGAACTGCTCGTCTTCGTCGCCGGCGCGGTGTGCCTCGGCACCGAGATCGCGGCCGCGCGACTGCTCGCGCCCTGGTTCGGAGCCAGCACCATCGTCTGGGCCAACACCATCGCCATCGTCCTGGTGGCGCTGGCCATCGGCTACGCCGTCGGTGGACGGGTCGCCGACCGGTCGCCGCATCCGCACGGGCTCGCCCGGCTGGTCCTGGCCGCGGCGGCGCTCATCGCCGTGGTGCCCTTCGTCAGCGGCCCGTTCCTGCGGCTGGCCGTGGACGCGGTCGAGGAGCTCAGCGTCGCCACGTTCCTCGGCTCCCTGGTCAGTGTCGGCGTTCTCGTCGCCCTGCCGCTGCTGATCATCGGGATGGTCTCGCCCTACTCGGTGCGGCTCAGCATCGAGAACGTCGAGGGCACCGGACGGACAACCGGCCGGCTCTACGCCATCTCCACCGTCGGCTCGCTGACCGGGACGTTCCTGGCCTCGTTGCTGCTGATCCCGGTGGTCGGCACCCGGCGTACCTTCCTGATCTTCGCCGCGGCCCTGGCCCTCTCGGCGATCCCGCTGCTGTCGCGGCGCCGGGTTCTCGCCACGGTCGTGCCGGCGGCCATCCTCGGCCTGGTGGCGCTGCCGACCGGGACGCTGAAGGCGGTCGACGCGTCCTCGGTGGTCAAGGAGGTCGAGACCGAGTACCAGTACGCCCGGGTCATCGAGCGCCCCGCGGGCTCGGGCCGGCTCTCCCTGGAGCTCAACGAGGGCCATGCGGTGCACTCGGTCTACCGCCCCGGCGAATGGCTGACCGGCAACTACTGGGACGAGCTGCTGGTGCTGAGCCTGGCCGGCGGAACGACGCCGCCGAGCTCCGTCGCAATCCTCGGCAACGCGGCCGGCACCACCGCTCGCGCTCTCGGACACTACTTCCCCGAGACCCGGATCGACGCCGTCGAGCTCGACCCGGACGTGACCGAGATCGGCCGGGACCTCTTCGACATGCGCGGCCCGAACCTGCACACCCACACGGCCGACGCCCGGCCCTGGCTGACCGCCACCGACCGCAGCTACGACGCGATCATGGTCGACGCCTACCGGCAGCCCTACATCCCCTTCTATCTGGCCACCCACGAGTTCTTCGACCTGGTCCGCGACCGGCTCCGGCCCGGTGGCGTGGTGATCATCAACGTCGGCCACCCCGAGAGGTCCCACGCCCTGGAGCGCACGCTGAGCGCCACGATGAGGGCAGCCTTCGGCGAAGGCCGGGTCTGGCGCGATCCGTCCGAGTCGACCAACACCATGCTGGTCGGCAGCACTGGGCGAGCACCGGCGGACGTGCTCGCCGACATCGTGCCCGGCCTGCCCGCCGACCTGGTGCCAGTCGCCCGGGCCACCGCCGAGCGGCTCGCGCCGGGGCTCTCCGGCGGCAGCGTCTGGACCGACGACCGGGCGCCGGTCGAGTGGCTGATCGACGCCTCCCTCGCCGGCGAGATCGACTAGGGGTCGGGCGACAGCCTGCTGCCCGACCGAGTTGCCGCGGTGAATCACAGGTTCACCTGTGATTCAGTCACTTCGGATGCGTTGCAACACCTGCGAAGCGACTGCATCTCCTCCGAAGCAGCAGCCGACATCAGACGGCAGGGCGAAACAGGCGGCGGATTCGATCAGCGGTGACCTGGGGAACCGCGCAGTCGTGCCAGACGAAACGGATCATCGACCAGTCGGTGATCTCTCGTACGAGGTCTTCGCGGCGCTTCTCAGCGAAGACAGCATCGCTAGCAGATTGCCCCTTCTTGAGAAGCCGCCCGTACTTCACGCGGCCGTCGAACTCGCCCAACAAGCGGTGCTCGGGCCAAGCAAAGTCACAAAGCGCTGCCAGCGTTCCATCAGCGGCGCGCACCGCGAACTGGAGCTGAGGTTCCGGGAGCCGCTGGGACCAGCACAGATAGCGGATCCGCGTCTCGCCCACGGAGCCGGCCCCTTCACGAACGAGTCGGACCACGATCTGCAATACCCGCGTCCTCGGCCAGTTCTCGGTCGCATGGAATCGTTGCCAAACGTCCTCCACCGTGCCCAGGCCTAGATCGATCACCGAGTCGAGGAGGACCAAGCCCGGCTCCACGGTGTGCAATGTCGCGGCCTCGAGGGCGGCCCGGACAGGGCCGACCACCAGCACTCCGTCCACCCGATGCAGTTCCCCGTCACCCACGCGACCCCGGTGGTAGGCAACATCATGGGTCACGCCCCCTTCGCCATAGCCAAGATGGGTCACATGTACGCGCCGCAGATCCGGCTCATGAAGGCGGAGGCCGTGGACAGCTGCGGCAGAGGTGTGACTGAGAGCGACGTCATCGCCGTGCGTCAGGACCACCGCGATCGCGCGCATGACGTGTCGCTCAACCGGGTCAGACACCCGCCAGTGCGCCGTCGGTGCGTACGCTCCACGGCGAATGCGCACGAGCAGACCGTCATGCAGCGCATGTGCGAGATCACGGTCGCGATATCCAAAAGCCAGCGCTTCACGCCGCAGGAAAACACCTCTGCTGTGAAGGTGGGTCAACTCCTCCATGCGACCGATCGCACACCGACCGCGCCCACCTGTGCCAGTGTCCAGTTCAGATCTGTGAACAAGACCAGATATCACTGCCCTGTGGACAGTTTCCGGCCAGCCGTGACCCCGTACGACTTGCATGATCGTCGGTCGCTTCGGAGGAACTCGAGTCGCTTCGGAGGCATTGCAACACCTGCGAAGCGACTCGATCACAGGTGAACCTGTGATTCGCATCTACAGCAGCCGACGCTCCGACGCCCAGCGGGTGAGCTCGTGTCGGGAGGAGAGCTGCAGCTTGCGCAGTACGGCGGACATGTGCGTCTCGACGGTCTTGACCGAGATGAACAGCTCCTCGGCGACCTCGCGGTAGGAGTAGCCGCGGGCGATCAGCCGCATCACCTCGCGTTCGCGCTCGGTGAGCCGGTCCAGGTCCTCGTCCACCGCCGCCACCTCGATGGTGCCGGCGAAGGCGTCCAGGACGAAGCCCGCCAGGCGCGGGGAGAAGACGGCGTCGCCGGCGGCGATGCGGTCGATCGCGTCGACCAGCTCGGCACCGGTGATCGACTTGGTGACGTAGCCGCGGGCCCCGGCGCGGATCGTGCCGATGACGTCCTCGGCCGCGTCGGAGACGCTGAGCGCGAGGAAGCGCGTGCCCTGCGCCGCCGTGGCGGTACGCCGGATCACCTCACCGCCTCCGCCACCGGGCAGGTGCACGTCGAGCAGCACCACCTCCGGTCGGTGGGCGGTCACCGCTGCCACCGCCTCGTCGACGTCGGCCGCCTCGGCGAGGACGTCGACGGCGTCGCCGAGCTCGGCGCGCACGCCGGTCCGGAACATGGCGTGGTCATCGACGATCACGACACTGTGTCGCATCGAACCGGGTCTCATCGGCTCTCTCCTGTTCGCTCCAGACTCTGACGCAGGCGGATCTCGGTCCCGGACCCCGGCGTGCTCCGCACCGTGGCCGTGCCACCGTGCCGGTGCATCCGGTCCACGATGCTGTCACGGACGCCGTGCCGGTCGCCGGCGATCCCCTCGGGGTCGAAGCCGACGCCGCGGTCGCGGACGAACACCTCGACCGCCTCGGGCCGTGCCTCGGCGTACACGTCGATCTTGGCGGCGCCGGAGTGCCGAGCCGCGTTGGCGACCGCCTCGCGGGCGGCCAGCACCAGCGGGCGCAGCGGCTCGCTGATCGCGACGTCACCGACGCAGACCACCTCGACCGGCACCCCGTGCAGATCCTCCAGCTCACCGGCCAGGGTGCGCAGCGTCGTCTCCAGGCTGGCCGGATCGCTGCCCGAGGCGTTGAAGAGCCAGGCCCGCAGATCGCGCTCCTGGGCGCGCGCCAGCCGGGCGACCGCGGCCGGATCGTCGGCCGAGCGCTGGATCAGCGCGAGCGTCTGCAGCACCGAGTCGTGCAGGTGTGCGGCCATGTCGGCGCGCTCCTGGGAGCGGACCCGCTCGGCTCGCTCCTCGCTGAGGTCGGCGGAGAGCCGGAAGAGCCACGGCCCGACGATGAAGCCCAGGCCGATGATCCCCAGCGTCGCGGCGATGCCGACGTTGCGCGCGGCCGCCCAGTTGCCGCTGCCCAGCGAGAAGAGGGTGATCGCGGCAACCAGGAGCACCAGGCCCGACACCAGCCGCAGGTACGACGCCCAGCCGCCGAGCCCGACAACGGCGCGGACCGCGCTGATCCGCCCGGTCGAGTCGGCCCAGCGCTCGCGCTGCGCCTCGTCGGCCTGTCGCCACAGCACCGCGACGCCGGCGATGGCCAGCAGCATCGGCCAGAAGGTCAGCCAGCCACCCGTGGCGATCGCCAGCAGCGCGGCCACGCCCAGGGCGATGGCGCCGAGAGCGACCAGCGGCCCGTAGTCGGCGAGGCTGAGACCCCGCCGCCCCCGTCGGCCCTGACGACCGGCGGCGGCCAGACCGGGGGCATCGTCGTCGAAGTGGCGCTGCGAGGGCAGCACCATCCACAGCCCGGCGTACAGGACCAGGCCGAAGCCGCCGAACACGCTCATCACCAGGAAGGCCACCCGGACCCAGAGCACCGGCACCCGCAGATGGGCGGCCAGCCCAGCGCAGACGCCGCCGACGAAGCCCTCCTCGGTGATCCGGTACGCCTTCGGCGGCGGGCCCGGCAGCGAGCCCGGCACGTCGAAGGAGGAGGTCATGGGGCCCATCGTGACATCTGGGCACATCGGGGACATCAGGTGCGGACCCTGAACCCGGACCGATGCGGAATCAGGGTGGTCCCCGATGGTGTGGGCGCCAACGGCGGAGCACGATGGAGCCATGAACGAGACGAGCAGCGACAGCGGCGCCACCGACCCTCAGGACGGCCCCGGCTCGCAAGCCGGGGGCGACTGGGAGGACCGACGCCGTCAGACCCGGGACCTGGACCGGCTGCGGCGGAGCAGCACCGACCAGTACGTCGCCGGCGTGGCCGGCGGACTGGGCCGTCACTTCGGCGTCGACCCGACGATCCTGCGGGTGCTGTTCGTGGTGCTGACCTTCTTCGGCGGTGCCGGCCTGCTGGTGTACGGCGCGATCTGGCTGCTCGTCCCCGACGACACCCAGGACAAGGCGCCGATCAACATCGCCGCGGAGCCACGCAAGCTGCTCCTGCTGGGCATTCTCGGCATCGCCTTCCTGCTCGCCGTCGGCGACGCCTTCGGCGGCTTCGGCGGCGGCTGGGTCTTCGCCTCGATCGCGATCGTCGTCGCCCTGGTGCTGGTCGCCCGCGACCAGTCCCGGAACCAGCAGGGCCCGCGGACGCCGGGCGCGGAGCCACCCCCGGCCTCCCCGTCGTACCAGGCGCAGCCCATGGCCGCGTCCGCCACATCGCCGGCTGCGCAGGCCGCCCCACCGGCCCCCGCCGCGCACCCGGCCTGGCAGGCTCCCCCGCCCCCGGTGCCACCGGTCCCCCCGCGACCACCGGTCGTGCCACCGCGGCCCAAGCGGACCGGTGTGATCTGGTTCTGGCCGACCCTCGCCCTGATCGCGATCGGCCTGGGCGTCCTGGGCATCGTCGACACCGGGTCCACCGACGTCCCTGCCGGCGCCTATCCCGCGCTGGCCGTGGGCATCACCGGCCTGATGCTGGTCGTCGGATCACTCACCGGGCGACCGGGCGGCCTGATCCTGATCGGCGCCGTCTCGACCTTCGCACTGAGCGTCAGCACCGTCCTGGGCAGCTTCAACCCCGACGCCCGGACGATCACCGCGACGCCGACGACGGCCGCGACCGTGGCCTCCTCCTACGACGCCGGCGCGGGGCGCATCGAGCTGGATCTCACCAGAGTGACCGACCCCGAGGCGCTCGCCGGCCGTGACATCGATATCAGTCTCGGCGCCGGGGAGATCGTGGTGATCGTGCCGCGCAGCCTCAACCTCGACATCGAGGCGCACGTCCGCTTCGCCGGCGGCATCAGGATCCCCGGCTACGACGCCGGAGCCTTCGGCCGTCAGGTCGAGCGGACCGTCGCCGGACAACCCATCAGCACCGCCGCACCGCTGGAGCTCGACCTGGAGCTCCGCGTCGGCCAGATCACCGTGGAGCACCGATGAGAACCCGACCCGACACCCCCACCCGTCCGATCAGCATCGCCCACCTCGTCTTCGGGCTCGTCTTCGCCGGCATCGCGATCATCTGGCTGGTCGGCGAGCTGACCGACGTGGAGGCCCCCGGCTTCGCCCTGTGGGGACCCGCGGTCCTCATCGGCGCCGGCGTGGTCGGCCTGATCGCCAGCTTCGCCGGCACCTGGCGCCGGTCCCGGCCGACCCAGCCGGTCGAGCCGGTCCCGACCGTCGGACCCGAGGGCGAGCCCACCACCGTGCTGCCCGACCTCGACGCCGAGAGCACCGAGAGCACCCACACCCAGACCGTCGAGGACTCCGAGGAGGAGCGATGACCCAGCAACCCCCCACCACACCCCGACCAGGCAAGCGTCTGACCCGCAGCCGGGACGACCAGATGATCGCCGGCGTCTGCGGCGGCATCGCCCGGTACGTCGGGATGGACCCCACCCTGGTCCGCGTGCTGGCCGTGATCGCCGCGATCTTCGCCTTCCCGGGAGCACTGATCGGCTACCTGGTCGCCTGGGCGATCATGCCGCAAGAGTAGAGCGGCCCGGAGAGCTCACCGGATTCACCGGACCGTTCCGATCGCCTCCCGCCGGGCTCGTCCCGCGGAGCACTCTCCCGGGACAGTCACGGGTGCTGCACACAAAGCCTGCTCGCGGGGTCGGCTCGGTCTGGGCCGGCCCCGCGGTGTGGGTTCCTAGCCTGGAGCCACGCTCAGAGGATGCTCCAGGTGTCGTTGCCGGTGATGAGGTTGGTGAGTGCGGTGGTGGG
>CAZTHV010000090.1:8279-10784 GCA_964613165.1 uncultured Marmoricola sp. | reverse complement strand
GCGCACCGACAGGTCCTTGAGCAGCCCGCCGGTCTGCATCACCGCGGAGACCAGCCCGTGGGCGATGGCGGCGCGCGGAGTCATCCCCATCACCTCGACCTCGCCGCCGCTGGGCTGGGAGAGCCCCAGCATCATGTCGATGGTGGTGGTCTTGCCCGCGCCGTTGGGGCCGAGGAAGGCGACGATCTCGCCCTGGCCGATCTCCAGGTCGATGCCGCGCACGGCCTCGACGCTGCCGGAGTGCCCGCGGAACCTCTTGGTCACCGAGCGCAGCGAGACCGCGGGGATCGCCCGCGAGCCGGCCACCCGCGGGGCTGTCGTCAGTGTCTCTGTCATGGCTCCAGCCTGACTGGGACCTCGCCCCCGCTCCTCGCTCGCCCGTCACGACCCCGCCATGACATTTGTCAGCGGCCGTTGGCGGAGAAGTGCTGGTAGTCCTTGAGCGAGCGCCAGGACCCGCCCCAGCCCCAGCCGATCCGCTCGAAGGCACGCACGGCCGGCGACCCCGGCAGGATCATGCCCGGCCGCGCGTTGGCGCGGTCCAGGTAGGCCGAGGCCAGCTCGGGCAGCACCACCTCGCCCTTGAGGTAGGGGTTCTGGAACGGGTTGAGGTCGATCGCCAGGCCGTAGGCGTGCTGGCTGTACGACGTGCCGCCGGTGACCGGGCGGCAGGCGAAGACGCCGGTGTCGTTGCCGTCGCCGGTCGGTGCGGCGTCCTGCTCGGCCTTGGTGGTGATGCTCATCTGCTCGATCGGGAACCGCTCGCGCCACAGCTCGCGGAAGACCGTCACCAGGTCGTCCGCGGCCCTGGTGGCGACCAGCAGCTCACCGGTGTGGCGCCGGTGGTCGAAGCCGCGGAAGGTCAGTCGTACCCACGACAGATCCTTCGCGGCGACCGGGCAGCCGGGCGCCCAGGTGGAGCGCGCGATCACCTCCGGCGGCGCCGGCGAGGCCACCCGTGCCTGGAATCCCCGTCCGGGCAGCATCGGCAGTCGGTCGGGCAGCGTGAAGCGGCGATCTCGCAGCGCCCGCGGCGTGGGCCGGGTCTCGCCGTACCCCGCCGCAGTGGTCGGCAGCGGTCGCTGGCCCAGCCACGCGGGCGGGACGGTCCCCGGCTCCGGCGCGGGGAGCACTGGCCGGGTCGTCGGCTGGGTGGTGGCGGTCGTCGGCGCGGACGTGACCGGCTCGGGGCTCGTCGATCCCGATCGAGCGGCACATCCGCCGGCGAGCGCCGTCGCCAGCAACGCAACCGGAAGCACCGCCACGACACGCATGGGTCCAGCGTAGGTTCGTCCCCATGCCGAGCCCCGCGACGACCGTCGAGCTGAGCGTGCTGCGGGCCGGGCACGTCGAGGTGCAGGACCTCGGCCGGCCCGGGCTCAGCGGCGTCGGCATCCCGCCGAGGGGAGCCGCCGACCAGTCAGCCGCGCGGACCGCCAACGTCCTGGCCGGCAACCGCGAGGACGCACCGCTGGTCGAGGTCACCGGGTCGGAGCTGGCGATCACCGCGCCGGCGCCGCTCCTGGTGGCGGCGACCGGGGCCGCCGAGATCGAGGTGGACGGCCACCGGCAGCCCGCCTGGGAGACGCTGGTCGTGCCGCCCGGCGCCACGCTCACCGTCCGCGTCGCCGGCACCGGGTTCCGTGCCTACCTCGCGGTCAACGGCGACCTGGACGCGCCGCGCGTGCTCGGCAGCGCCGCGCCCGATCCCTTGCTCGAGGCCGGCGTCCGGCTGGAGGCCGGTGGCGCCCTCCGCTTGAGCAGCCGCTTCACCCGGATCCCCAGCGGGACCTTCGGCCCGGTGTTCCGCTTCGGCCTCACCGCGCCGTCGTACGCCGAGCACACGATCCGGGTGACCGCGGGTCCGGACCTGGGCCGGCTCGCCGGCGGCAGAGAGGTCCTCGAGCGGGAGCACCCCGTGCTGCCCGACTCCGACCAGGTCGGTCTCCGGCTCGCGGCCAGCCTGAGCATGGCCGGAGCCGGCGAGATCCTCTCTCGAGGCGTCCCGGTCGGCGCCGTCGAGGTGCCACCCTCGGGCGAGCTGCTGGTGCTGCTGCGCGGACGTCTCGTCACCGCGGGCTACCCGGTCGTGGCGGTGGTGACCACGGAGTCGCTGGATCGGCTCGGCCAGGTCCGCCCGGGCACGTCCCTGCGCTTCGCCCTCTGCGACGCCGACGCCGCACGGGCGCTCCTCCGGCGGGCGAGCACCGAACGGGCCATCCTCGCCGGACGCGTCCGGGAGGCCTTCACCGCCAGCGGCATCGGCTTCTGCCTCCCGCCGACGGCGCACTAGCGTGCGATCTCCCGGCACCAGGTGCCGGCAGATCGCACCGTAGACCGCCGCCGAGCCGGGATCAGATCAGCGTTCAGAAGCCCAGCTTGCGCAGCTGCTTGGGATCCCGCTGCCAGTCCTTGGCGATCTTGACGTGTAGGTCGAGGTAGACCGGGGTGCCCAGCAACGCCTCGATCTGCTTGCGGGCCGCGGTGCCGACCTCGCGCAGCCGG
>CAZTHV010000090.1:0-8269 GCA_964613165.1 uncultured Marmoricola sp. | reverse complement strand
CCCGCTCCACGAACACGTTGGCCTGGATGTCCAGCAGCGGCTTGTCCTCGGGACGTCCCTCTCGCAGGCCCATCTCCTCGACCACCACGGCGATCGAGTGCGGCAGCTCGTCGCGGACCCCCTCCAGCGAGGCCTCGCGGATCAGCTCGGCGACGATCGCCTCCTCGGGAGCGTCGCTGAGGTCGCCGTCGGGGTAGAGCTGCGGGCCCTCGGGAAGCCGCTCGACGAGCAGGTCGGCCAGCAGCTGCACCTGGTCCCCGGTCTCCGCCGACACCGGGACGATCTCCGCCCACTCGGTGCCGGTCTCTCGACCGAGCTCGGCGATGGCCAGCAAGTGGGCAGCCAGCTGCTCGGGAGTGACCAGATCGGTCTTGGTGGCGATGGCGAACTTGACCGTCCGCCGGACCTTGGCCAGCTCGTTGACGATGAACCGGTCACCCGGGCCCGGCTTCTCGTTGGCCGGGAAGCAGACCGCCACGACGTCGACCTCGGCCCAGGTCGTCTTGACCAGGTCGTTGAGCCGCTCGCCCAGCAGGGTGCGCGGCCGGTGCAGGCCGGGGGTGTCGACGAGGACGAGCTGGGCGTCCTCGCGGTGCACGATCCCGCGCACCACCGTGCGGGTGGTCTGGGGCTTGGAGGAGGTGATCACCACCTTCTGGCCGACCAGGGCGTCGGTGAGCGTGGACTTGCCCGCGTTGGGCCGGCCGACGAAGCAGGCGAAGCCGCTGCGGTACGCGGCGTGCTGGACGGCTTGCTCGCTGTGCTTGGTCATCGGCTTGCTCATGCCTCGTCCCTGGCGGCGGCGTCCTGTGCCTGTTCGAAGGCCGCCCAGATCTGCTCGTCGGACTTGCCCTCGGCCTTGCCCCGCTCGTAGATCGGCCGCGGATCGACCGCGCGGGCCCGCCGGCCGCGGCTGCCGCTCCAGTAGCCCATCACGTCGTACGCCGAGGCGGGCATGCCCAGCTCGTGCCGGACGTAGCGCCGGATGTCGCGCATCTGCGCGGACTCCCCGGCCATCCAGAAGTAGCCCTCACCCTCGGGCCAGGAGAGCCCCTTCACCAGGTCGGCGAGCCCGTTCTCCCCCGGCGCCGGCGGAGCGACCCAGGTCACCGGGAGGTCCGTGTAGCCCTCGACGGCCCCGTCCGGGCTCTCGACGTACGCCGTGACCGGCAGCGTCGCGCTCTCGCCGATCCGGGCGATCGCCGGCAGCGCGGTGAGGTCGCCGACCAGGACGATCCACGTCGCGCCGGCCGGCAGCTCGAAGGAGCCCTTCGGCTGGGAGAGGCCGAGCACGTCGCCGAGGCACTCACCCTGCGTCCAGCCGGTGACCAGGCCCTCGTCGTGGACGACGACGTCGAGCACGATCCGCTCCGGCGTGCACGAGCGGACGGTGTAGTAGCGGGTCTGGAACTGCCCCGGCACGGTCACCGCGACCCACTCGTCGGGGATGCCGGTGCTGGCGAAGCCCGCCGGGGTGCCCACCTCGATCCGCACCAGGTGCGGGCCGAGCACCTCCCGGGCGAGCACGGCGGCCTCGAAGGACCGGGACTCAGGACGGCTCACCGGCCCAGGCTACCCACGACGAGCGTGCCGCCGGGTGCCACGGTGAGCGTGGCCACGTGCAGCCGCCGCTGGGCGCAGCCGCGCGGCTTCTTGCGGCAGGCATCGGAGCGCGGATACCGGCGGAACCCGGCGTCCCAGGCGTGGTAGGCGACACGCAGCGTTCCGTCGCGCGCGACGAAGGCCTCGCCGCCGCCCGGGCCGGTCCTGGTGCCGTCGGTGCGGATCAGCCGCGTCTCGCGCTCACACGGACCGAGCAGGCCGGCGCAGCGGGCGTAGGCGACCGAATAGCGTCTGCTGGCGTAGCCGTTGCCGGAGTAGAGGAGGTAGTGCTGCCCGGCGTACCGGATCATCGAGGGGTTCTCCACGACCAGGCCCTCCCAGCGCTCGGCCGCGGTGAGCAGCAGCGTCGGCGTGCCCAGCAGCCGGCGGCGGCGCAGGTCGATGGCCTGGATCCAGATGCGGGCGCGCTTGCCGACGGCGTTGTCGTCGGTCTTGTAGAGCAGCCACCAGCGCCCCTGCTCGCGGAGGAGCTGAGGATCGATCACGCCCCTCCGCGGGCAGAGCAGCGGACGCTTGCCACGGTCGACGAAGGGGCCGCGCGGCGAGCGGCTGGTCGCCAGCGACAGGCACATCCGGAGCTTGCGGCGTGGCATCTGGGTGCTGTACGCCGCGACGTAGCGGTGCCGTCCGGCCTTGACCACCGACGGCGCCCAGTTCATCCCGGAGCCGTCCGCCTTCGTCTTCGCCCAGCGCGGCAGCCTCGGCATCGCGTCGGCCGGGCCGCCGCGCGGGACCCGCCAGCGGACCAGGTCCTTCGAGACCAGCACCGGCAGGTGCCTGCCGTCGGTCGAGGTCGCGTAGGCGTACCACCGGCCACGTGCCCGGAGCACGGAGGGATCCGGGAAGTCCCCGCGGTAGAGCTGTCCCGGGCGCATCGGGTCGGTGCCCGGCGGCGCCGGCAGCAGCCCGTGACCCTGCGCGGGTGCCGGCAGCAGCCCGGCCGCGAGCGCACCGACCGCGAGAGCAGCCAGGAGCCGGGCTAGTACCACCTGGCCACCTTGAGGCGGCCTTGGGTGTGCGGCTTCACCTTCAAGGTCGCGATCCGGAGCCGCCGCTGACCGCAGCCGGCGGTGGTGGTCAGGCAGGAGTCGCTGCTGGGGTAGCCCACCCGACCAGGGGTCCAGGCGTGGTAGGCCAGGCGCAGCCTGCCGCGGGTGTCCTTGAAGGCGGAGGCGCCGCCCGGTCCGGCGACGCTGCCTCTGGTGCGCAACAGCGGCTTCTTGCGTGGCCGCTTGCATGGGCCGGTCCAGTGCTGGCAGATCAGGTAGCCGGTCGCGTAGCGGGTCGAGGCGTAGGAGTTGGCCGAGTAGAACAGGTAGTACCGCTTCTTGAACCGGATCATCGACGGGTTCTCGATGATCGAGCCCTCCCAGGACTGCTTGATCTTGGCCAGGAACGTCGTCTTGGGCTTGGGGGCGAGACCGCTGGCCCTCTTGTTCATCTTGGAGATGTAGATCCTCGCCGGGTGGCGGTCGAGCTTCCACACCAGCCACGGACGGCCGTTGGGGGCCTTGTAGATCTGCGGGTCGATCGCGCCCTGGGGCGGGCAGATCAGCGGGCCGGTGCTGTAGTCCACGAACGGCCCGTACGCCGACGTGGAGCTGGCCAGCGAGATGCACATCATCTTGCCCGGCCGGCCGGCCACCTGCGTGGCGTAGGCGAGCACGAAGCGTCCCTTCACCTTGGCCACCGCCGGCGCCCAGCTGGTCGCCCGGTAGCGCCCGTCCGGGAGCTCCTTGCCCGCGGACCACGCGGGCGTGCGCGGCAGCGCGTCGCCGGCGGGCGTCGCCGGGGTGGCGGGCGGCACCTGCCAGTGGACCAGGTCGGTGGAGTACACGACCGGCACGTTGAGCCCGTAGCTGGTGGTCGAGTAGCCGACGTACCTCGAGCCCAGCCGGATCACGTGCGGGTCGGGGAAGTCGCCGGTGTAGCCCTGCCCAGGCACGATCGGGTCCTGCCCGATCGGGTTCGGCCGGGCCTGCACGGGACCGGCAGCCACCAGCAGCGAGGCGGCCAGCAGCACCGCCGTGACGATCGCGATCGACGGGAGCGAGGTCGGGAGACGCATTGCCCCATCCTGCACGATTGTGTCGCTTGTGTCAGATGTGACGGGTGAGGCGGGTGCGACCGGGATCGCCGCAGACGGGCTCAGGTAAGCCAGGTCGGCCGCAGCGGGAAGCCGCTCGCCCCGTCGGCGTCGGTCTTGCCGGCGAGCACCTGATGGAGCTGGATCTCGTTGATCGCGAAGCCCATCCGCGAGCCGGCCATGTAGAGGCCCCAGACCCGCGCGGTGGCCTCACCGACCTCGGCGACGCACTCGTCCCAGTGCTCCACGAGATTGCGGTTCCAGCCGGCCAGCGTCATCGCATAGTGCATCCGGAGGTTCTCCTCGTGGTGAACCTCCAGCCCGGCGTCCTGGATCTCGGTGATGATCCGGCCCGAGCCGGTGAGCTCGCCGTCGGGGAAGACGTAGCGGTCGATGAAGGCGCCGGTCTCGGTGGCCCGGTTGTGCGGCCGGGTGATGCTGTGGTTCAGCAGCCGGCCGCCGGACTTGAGCCGGTCACGCAGGAACCCGAAGTACGCCGGATAGTTGGCCACCCCGATGTGCTCGGTGAGACCGATCGAGCTGACCGCGTCGAACTCCGACTCCGTCACGTCCCGGTAGTCCAGGTGCCGCACCTCGGCGAGGTGGTCGAGCCCCTCCTCCTTGATCCGCTGCTGGGCCCACTCCGCCTGCTGGGCCGACAGGGTGACGCCGAGCGCCCGCACGCCGTACTCGCGAGCGGCGTGACGGACCATGCCGCCCCAGCCACAGCCGACGTCGAGCAGCCGCTGCCCGGGCCGCAGGCCGAGCTTGCGCGCGACCAGGTCGTCCTTGGCGGTCTGGGCCTCCTCCAGCGTCGCGTCCTCGGTCGGGAACACCGCGCAGGTGTAGGTCATCGACGGGCCGAGCACCATCTCGTAGAAGCGGTTGGACACGTCGTAGTGGTGCTGGATCACCTCGGCGTCGCGCTGTCGCGAGTGCAGCATGCCCTCGACCAGCCGGCGCCACCTCGGCGCGTGCTCCTGGGCGGGGATCGGCGGCGGCTTGAGACTGCTCAGGCCCACCGAGCGCAGCAGGGCCAGCGCCTCCGCCGGGCTGGGCACCCGGAACTTCAGGCCGTCCTTGCTGCCCTTGATCGCGTCGAGCGCCTCGTAGGGATCGCCGGGAGGAGCGCCACGCAGCAGCAGGTCGCCCATCACGTAGGCCCGGGCCAGGCCGAGGTCTCCGGGAGCGGTCAGCAGGTAGCGCAGACCCTGCTCGTTGAGCAGCTCCAGGCCGAACTCGGCGTCCTCGGGGCCGATCGCGCTGCCGTCGTACGCGGTGAACCGGAACGGGATGTCACCGATGAGCAGGCTGCCGAAGGCGTCGGCGATGCTCAGTCGTGTGGTCGTCAGGCTCATTGTCGTCGCACCACCTTGTCGTAGAGAGTGATCAGTCGGTCGTCAGGGTCGTAGGTCTGCTTGACGGCGGCGAGGTTGGCGCCGCCGTAGAGGGTGTCGAAGGTATCCCGGTCGTAGAACGCCTCGGAGTAGAGCGACTTGTGGCCGCCCAGCTCGCTCACCTCGGCCTCGATCGCCCGGTTGTGCGGCGCGTCGTCCCGCTGCGACCCGGTCGGGACGGCGCCCCAGAAGCCGGCGTTGACGTAGACCCGGCCGGGCTCGAGCGGGTACGACGGCCACGCCTGCCGTGCCACCAGGGGGCAGAGCCAGACCGGGCGCATCCCGACGGCCTCGTCGAACCAGTCCAGGAAGGCCGGTACGTTCTCCACCGGCACCTCGATGTCCTGCACCACCCGCTCCCGGAGCGGACGGCCCGCCCGACGGTCGAGCCGGTCCATGATCCCGAGGCGCTTGTCCAGTCCGACGAGGCGGTGGTAGAAGTCCGAGCGCTTGAGCCGGCGCGGCCACCAGCGGCGGATCCGCGGGTTCTGCACGCCGAACGCGCCCGAGCACCAGAACCAGTCGGTGTCCCAGCGCCACAGGTAGTCGTTCATGGTGAGCAGGTCGGTCTGCCGCCGCTGGATCGAGCGGAAGTAGATCTCCATGCCGGTGTAGTCGCTGGTCCCTGGGCTGGTCGAGTCCGGGGCCCGGTCGGTCCACCGCGCGAGCGTCAGGTAGTACTCCCCCGGCTCGAAGGCGACACCGTCGAGCCCGTCGACCTGCTCGCCCTCCCAGGCGCCGCTCTCGGTGATCTCGGCGATCGCCACGGCCAGCTTGTCGGCCTCGTGGAAGCGCACGTGCCGCAGCGCCACGAAGCCGGGCACCCGCTCCAGCCGGATGCGGAGCCTGGTCGCGTAGCCCAGGGAGCCGTAGGAGTTCGGGAACGTCGCGAACAGATCGGCATGCTCGCCGTCGGGCCGCGCGGTGACCACCTCGCCGGAGCCGGTGAAGACGTCCATCTCCAGCACCGACTCGTGCGGCAGGCCGTTGCGGAACGAGGTGGACTCGATGCCGAGCCCGGTCACGGCGCCGCCGAGGGTGATGGTCCGCAGCTGCGGGACGACGTACGGGATCAGGCCGTGCCGCAGCGTCTCCTCGACCAGGTCCTCGTAGGTGCACATGCCCTGCACGTCCGCGGTGCCGGCGACCGGGTCGATCGCGATGACCCCACCGAGACCGGACACGTCGAGTCCCGGGCCGCCTGCGCCGTCACGGGCCCGGAAGAGGTTGGAGGTCCGCTTGGCCAGGCGTACCCGCTCGCCCG
This sequence comes from uncultured Marmoricola sp., assembly GCA_964613165.1. Lineage (GTDB taxonomy): Bacteria > Actinomycetota > Actinomycetes > Propionibacteriales > Nocardioidaceae > Marmoricola. The sequence goes on along the minus strand of CAZTHV010000090.1, from coordinate 1,899 downwards.
GGCCGATCGCCGCGTACGACGCCCGGAGCCGGTCGACGGCCAGCCGATGACGTGTTTCCCCGATGAGCGCCACCTTGGCACCCTAACGCGACCGCCCCGGTCAGGAGCGAGCGGAATTCAGGACGACCCCGCCCGGGGTCCCGGTGTGCACCACGACGCCCGGCCCGGCGAAGTCGCGCAGGGCGGCGAGGTCGGCCTCCTCCAGCGGCGTCTCCCCGAGCACCACGGCCGCCTCGGCACCGCTCGATCCGCCGGCCACCGCCATGGCGATGCACACACCGAGCGCGGAGACGGCCAACGAGGGCAGCGCGACCGTGGCCGCGGCGTAGGTCCGGCCGTCCAGATCGCGCAGGGCGGCACCTTGGGCGGCGCCCGTCCGCGCCCGGGTCGCCCGGGCCAGCACGACCAGCTTGTCGTCCTCCGCGCTCAGCTCGCTCACCCGGTCGATCCTAGTGATCCGCCCTCGTGATCCGCGGGGGTGCCCTCGGCCGGGGCCCGGCTGATCAGCACGGTGCCGATCTTGTTGCGACGGCCCTTGGCCTCCTCGGCCTGGAGGATCAGGCCGTCCACCTCCACGATCGAGCCGGGGATCGGCACCTTGCCCAGGTGCTTGGCCATCAGGCCGACGACCGAGTCGATCTCGTCGTCCTCGACCGGCACGCCGAGCACCTCGGCGAGGTCGTCCACCGGGAACCGCGAGGACACCCGGGTGATGCCGTCCGCCAGGCGCTCGACGGGCATCTCCTCGGGGTCGAACTCGTCGGTGATCTCGCCGACGATCTCCTCGAGGATGTCCTCGATGGTCACCAGACCGGCGGTGCCGCCGTACTCGTCGACCACGATCGCCACGTGGCGACGCGAGGTCTGCATCTCACGGAGCAGATCGTCGGCGGGCTTGGAGTCCGGCACCCACAGCACCGGTCGCATGATCGTGTCCACGTGCTCGACCGACTCCGCATCCCGCCGGTCGAAGACCCGCCGGGCGACGTCCTTGAGGTAGACGAAGCCGACGATGTCGTCCAGGTCGTCGCCGACCACCGGGAGCCGGGAGAAGCCGCTGCGCAGGAAGAGCGACATCGCCTGACGCAGTGTCTTGTGCCGCTCGATGAAGACCACGTCGGTGCGCGGCACCATCACCTCGCGCACGTAGGTGTCGCCCAGCTCGAAGACGGAGTGGATCATCGCCCGCTCGCCGGACTCGATCAGGCTGCTCGCCTCGGCCAGGTCGACCATCTCGCGGAGCTCGGCCTCCGAGGCGAACGGCCCCTCGGAGAAGCCGCGACCTGGCGTGAGGGCGTTGCCGAGGAGGATCAGCAGCTGCGGGATCGGCCCGAGGACCCGCGTCGCGCCGATGATCCCCGCCGCCGAGAGCAGCGCGATCCGCTCGGAGTGCTGTCTGCCCAGGGTGCGCGGCCCGACTCCGATGATCACGAAGGAGACCACCAGCATCACCGCGACCGAGATCAGCACCACGGCCCACCAGCCGCTCTCGACGGCGTGCTGGATCATCAGGGTGGCCAGGACGATCGCGGTGATCTCGGCGAGCAGTCGCAGGAAGAGCGTGGTGTTGAGATAGCGCGGGGGGTCCTCCAGGATCCGCTGCACCGCGCGCGCCCCGGGCCGGTGCTCCTCGGCCAGCTCCTCGGCCCGCGCGCGGGAGAACCCCGACAATGCCGCCTCGGCGGCGCTGAGCAGTCCGGCCACCATCACCAGGACGATGGCGACCAAGATCGTGCCGGGACTGTCGGACCTCATCTCTGGGGAGGCTCCCCCGATTCATGGTCCGGCTCGGCGCCACTCCACTCCGCCAGCAGTCGCGCCTGCAGGTCGAACATCACCCGGTGCTCCTCCGGCTCGGCGTGGTCGTAGCCGAGCAGGTGCAGGATGCCGTGCGTGGTG
>CAZTHV010000089.1:0-10801 GCA_964613165.1 uncultured Marmoricola sp. | reverse complement strand
GCACCGCGGTGAGGGACTCGAGCTGTCGGGCCAGTCGCTGTCGGCCGGCGTCGATGCCGGGCTTGCCGGTGACGGCGGCAGCCAGCTCGATGACGGCGTCCTTGGCCTCGGCGTCGTCGCCGCAGACCAGGACGTCCTCGTGGTCGAGAGAGTCCTCACCCAGCAGCGCTACGGCCGAGACGTGATGGAAGGCACCGACGAGTCGAGCCTCCGGGACCAGGCCTTGGGCGTTCTCGGCCGCCGAACTCGGGCCGAGGTCCAGCCCGAACGGACCGCGCTTGTCGAAGCCGAGCGGGTTCACGCAGCTGATCACGATCTTGCCGGCCAGCTGCGGGGCGAGGGCGGCGACGAGCTCGTCGTGGCCGTCGAAGGGCACCGCGAGCAGAACGACGTCGGCGGCCTCGGCCGCCTTGGCGTTGGTGGCTCCGCTGATGCTGCCGCTCGAGGAGGTCAGTCGCTCGGACAGCTCGTCCGCGGTCGCCGTCGCACGGGCCTCGTCGCGCGAGCCGAGGACGACACTCTGCCCGGCGAGCGCGAAGCGGTAGCCGAGACCCTCCCCCTGCGGTCCGGTGCCGCCGATGATCGCGATGGTGCTCACTGTGCCTCCTGGCGGGTCTGGCCGACCAGCGGCAACGGGCGGCTCGGGGGTGGGACGAATACGGCCGCACGGGCGCGCCGTTCCGCAGTGACGGGCCCGTCGGCGCTGCTGCGCTGCCCCGCCGGCCGGCCCAGGTCGGCGGCGAGCTTCTCGAGTTCCTCCACGGTCTTGAGCGAGCCGTTGTCGGCGCCCGCCGACACTGATGTCGTGGGGTTGGGCCGTCGTCCAGGGGATCGGAGAAGACAGCGATCAGATGCGGGACTCGCGTGGTGACCGCTGCCCAGACGATCCCGTAGCCGATCTCGCCGTACTCGTGAGCGATCACATTCCGCATGCCCACGATCCGCAGCGTTCCAGATGTGGGCTGCCGACTCACGCCGCATGCAGGCTCTGCGCCTGGGCGAGAGCAGATTCCTTGAAGTACGGTTGCGCACGGAGCGCGTGACCACCAGATCGACCTCGCGGCCGACGAGCTCGCTCAAGTCCTCGCGCAGCCCGGAGTAGTCGTCGAACGGGCCGACTCGATCAACGGATAGCAGCCAACAGCTCCGCCAACTCGCCTCGGCCAGCGAGCCCGAGCGCCCGATAGGCGGTGCGGAGGTGGTTGTCGACGGTACGGGGCGACAGGAACAGTCGTTCAGCGATCTCCCGACTGGAGGCGCCTGCGGCTGCGGCCAGGAGCACAGTGAGTATCCGTTCGGAGACTGGTGGCTCCGGCCGTCGGAGCAAAGCAGGAGTGAGCGCGGCGCGCCGACCGTGCATCCACGCAGCGGAGAGCAGGCTCGCACGGGCAGCGAGCAACTGGTCGCCCGCGACTTGGTGCAGCGACGCGGCTTGGGCGGCTGCCTCGGCAGCGAGCAACCGAGCTCCGAAGCCGGCGAATCCGCCGGCCACCTTGAGTAACTCGTCCGGGTCGGATGCAGCGAGCGCTTGACCGTGCCCGTTCATCAAGTCACCCAACGGCGCCCCACTGGTATGGGTCACCGCGGCCGATAGACGATCCGAGATCTCCGGGTCGGCCCGGTCGGGACCAAGCCGGAGAGCATCGTGGAGCAGCACCGTCGCGTACAACTGGTGAGCACCGGCCGCGGCCGACTCCGCCGACTCGAGAAGCACTCGGCGCGCCGCCTCAAGGTCACCGCGTGCGGCGTACAGCCAGGCCCGCCCTCGATCCAGCCAGGTTGCGTTCTGGAGGTCGTCGCGCTGCCCACGCAGCTCCTCGAGCTCTTCCAAGCCCTCGCCGTCACCGAGATGCCCGCGCACCATGCCGATCACACCCTGCAGCAGACCGGCGGCGTCGAACATGCCGATGAGGGGTACGGCGTGGGCGTACTCCGTCACCTCTGCTGCGGCGTCCAGCTCACCGGTCGCACAGTAGCCAATCGACATCGCGGCCTGCCAAAGCCAGCGAACCGAGCCCCGATCCGGATCATCCCGAAGCTCCTTGGCATGGTCGATCATCGGCACCAGACCCCCACTGAGGAGCGCGGTGGCCGCCACCACCAGCTCAAGATGCTCACGCACGAACGGCATCTCGTCGTGCGTCACGTCCGCCGCCTGCAGCCCGGCTTCCGCCAACTCGGAAAGCTGGTCACATTGGCCCTGCATGCTCTGCGTCAGCACCAGGATGAGGTAAGCTGTCGTACGCGACGAAGCATCCGTGTCCGGGTCGGCCAGGAGCGCACGCGCTCCCGTGACGGCTTCCGCGAAGTCACCGTGGACCCCGGTGATGGTGGCGCGTTCGATAGCGATCCGCTGAGCAACGACCGGAGGCCGGTCCTGGCGTTGAGCCGCGCGGAGCACGCCGTCAGCGTCACTGATCCGCCCCAGATCGAAGGCCAGATTGAAGGCCCGGGTCAACGCGAACTCCACGAACATAGCGTCGTCCAGCCCGGTCGGATCCGCTCCGGCGAGCAGCCGCTCGGCTCGGTCCGTCTCACCCGCGCGGATCATCAAAGTGGCACGGAACAGAGTCTCCACGGCTACCGGCACCATACCGGCAACCTGATGGAGCAGCCGCTCCGCCAGAGCCTGGTCTCCTCGTGCGATCGCGGCCCGTACGCCGGTGATCGCCAGGCCGGCGTCACGGACCGTGCCAGCTTGGAGTTGCCACGAAGCCAATCGCAGCGGATCGAGACTCGCCGTACTTCCATCGACGGATTCCAGAAGTTCGGTATAGAGCTCTCGGGCACGGAAGTCACCAAGACTCGCCCGGAGAATATCGCTGTAGAGCGGATGAGCCGTCGCGACGGACAGCACGCCGTCCGACGGGAATCGGGTAGCCAAACCCGTCGTGACCAACTCGTCCAGGGCTGCTCCCGAGACCAGCCGCAGCAACACGCGTTCGGGCAACGAGCCGGCCAGGGAGAGCAGCTCGACCGCGTGTCCCACCTCGGGGTCGAGAGCAAGCAACCGGGATCGGGCCAGGTCGACGAGCCGTTCGGTGGGCAAAGCACCCGAGATGGTGACCCGGCCGGCAGCATCCCGCGCCAGTCGTCGTCCGATGCCGGCGACCATCTCCTTGAGCATCAGCGGGTTTCCTCGCGTGGAACGCCACAACTGCCCCCGCAGACGCGGGGCGACCTCACCGAGGATCTCACCCACCAGTTCATCACTCTCGGCCCTGGTGAGCGGTCCGACCTCGGTGTGCTCGGCGCGGCATGTTTCCAGCAGGTCGGTCAGCGCTGCCGGAGGCGGGGTCTCGGTCCGGATCGTCAGCACCAGGCGAGCCGAGGTCGAATCCACAATCGTCGCCAGTAGCGCCACCGATGCGTCGTCGAGGTGTTGGGCGTCATCCACGGCGAGGAGCAACTCACCGACTTGCTCCTCCCGGTCCCGGATCGAGCGCAGAATCCCGGCCAGCAGCAAGCCGGGATCCGTCGGAGCCTCCCGGTCCAGCAGTGGGATGAACGGGCTGAGTGGGATGGCCCGCGTCGCCGTGGAAGCGGTCGCGGTCACGACCTCTCGCTTCCCGGCAGTACGAGCGGCGATCACCTCGCTCATCAGCCGCGACTTGCCGACACCGGTTGCTCCACCGAGGACAACAACCCGACTGCGCTCCAGCCCGGCAATCACGGAGGCGAGTTCAGACGCCCGACCCACGAACCGTGAACTCATCAAACCCATCGTAGAGGTACAGGGCCGTATCGGGGCTCCGGAGGACGAGGCGAGGGTGAGACGACGGTCATCCCGACGGTATAGCGGTAGTCAGTACACACGCACCTTCACCGTCTTGGTGGCGAGCGCCCGGCCGGAGTGATCCTGGAACCGGGTGGCCAGGCGTACCGGGGTCTTGACTCGCTTCGCCCGCTTGGCGAGCTTCTTGGTCTTCACCTTCACCTTGGCGACGTTGGTGCAGGCCGAGGAGACCGGCACCCGCTTAGCGGCGCCGACCTTGCGCCACACAGCACGAGTAGTGCGTACCTTCTTGCCCTTCTTCTTCACGGTGACCTGCAGTCTCAGCTTCGCCGAGGCGACCGTCTTGGTGGTGCCGGCGCACGACGGGCCCTGCACCGTCGTCCTCACCTTGAACTTGAAGGGGGGTTTGCGGTCCCGCTTCGGCTTGGGCTTGACCACCAATCGCCACCGCGGCGCCGTGCCCGGGCCGGATGTGGGACCCGAGGTGGGTGTCGGGCTCGGCGTGGGAGTCGGGGTGGGGGTGGGGGTGGATGTCGGGGTGCTACCTGGGGCCGCCGGCAGGAGGGTGACCGGAAGGACGGTCACCAACAGCCGGCCGTCCTGGTCCACTCCGCTCAGCACGATGTCGTAGCTTCCGGCGCCGAACCTCGCCGGTGCCACGACCGTCCCGCCGACCTCCCCGTCGTCCTCGGGCTCGAGCGTGGCGACCTGGTCGCCCTCGAACGTGACCGCGACCGGTCCGGCGTACTCGATGCCGGCGACGGCGATGGGCTGACCGGCCTCCACCGCATCGAGAGCCAGCTCCGGCACGCTCTCGACGGCTATCGCGAAGCCGGCCCGCGAGGTGCGGTCCGCGGCGTCACGCGCCGTGCAGGAGACGCTGGTGCGCCCGAGCGGGAAGCTCGCCCCGGAGGCAGGCGTGCAGCCGACCAGTACGTCGATCTCGGAGTCGGCCGCGACATCGTAGGGAACGGCGACCGCTCCGGCCGCGGCGGCGCCCGGGGCGTCGGCCGCCGGTGCCGGGCGACCCGCCAGTACCCGGATGTCACCAGGAGTCGTCAGGACGGGCGGTCCACCGGGCGGTGTGTCCGCGCGGTTGATGTCGAAGGGACCGACCGGGCCGGCGGTGATGCAGTTGCCGGCGATGTCGCAGACCTGACGGGTGTTGGTGTACGCCTCGTCATCGTGGGCGCCCGGCCCGACGTCGGTGCGGAGCGTGAACGTCCGGCGTTCGGGATCGGCCAGCCCAGAGCCCACATCGCCGGCCGTGCAGGTCACCGTCACCTCGCCGTACGCCGGACCGGAGGGGACGTCGCAGACCGCCTGCGGCAGCACCCGGTCGATCTTGCCCGGCGCGAAGTCCGGCGTGGTGGCGCAGTTGCCGACCGCGTCGCAGACAGTGCGAGAGCCGAGCGTGACGTTCTCGGAGGTGGTGCCGTTGTCGATGCCGGCGCTCAGCAGGAAGGACTCGTCGGCTGCCTCGATGCCAGAGCCGCCGGGGTCGGCGGCATTGCAGGTCACGCTCACCGCCTCGGCGATCCATCGGTCGGGAACCGGCTCACAGACCAGGTCGGGGGCGCGGTCGTCGAGGCCGGTCGACAGGGCAGGGGTGTTCGTGCAGTTGCCGGCCTTGTCGCAGACCTCCCGCGACCCCAGCGAGACCTCCGGGCTCTGGGTGCCGGCCTCGATCCCGGCACTCAAGGTGAAGGACTCGTCATGGGATTCGATGCCGCTGCCCTCGTCGGTGGCAACACACTCCACTTCGATCCGGTTTCCGGCCGTCCACTCCGGCGGGATGTCGCATTCCACGACGGGCGGTACCAGGTCGACGGAGAACCCGTCGAGAACGGGCGCTTCCGTGCACAGGCCGGCGGCGTCGCAGACCGTGAGCGGCGCCGTCTGGGCGTCGGCCGCGGCGCTGCCCTGCGGAACCGCGGAACCGAGCTCGAACTCGGCCTGTGCCGGGTCCGCCAGACCGCTGCCCTCGTCGCTGGCGGTGCAGGACACCGTCACCTGCGTCCCGTGCCAACCGGTCGGCGGCTCCTCGCACTCGATGACTGGCGGCGCCTGGTCGATGTCCACCGCGGGCGGCACGGGCACCTCGATGCAGTTCCCCACGGCGTCGCACACCGGGCCTCGGATGGTGAAGGCGACGCCCTCGACGGCACGGTCCTCGACCCCCGCTGCGGTCAAAGTGAACTCGGCGTCCGCGGAGTCTGCCAGCCCGCTGTGGGCGTCCTCGGCCCGGCAGGTGATGCCGACGTCACCGGTCACCCACACCGGGGGCGCCGGATCGCAGGCCACGACGGGCGGAAGGCGGTCTATCTTGAGCCCGATGACCGGGCCGGCTGGCGCGCAGTTGCCGATCGCGTCGCAGACCGTGCGGGACTCGCTCGCAGCATTCTCCGAGGCCGCCCCATCGGGGATCTCGCCCCCGAGGACGAAGCTGGCATCCGTATCGTCCGCAAGGCCCGAGGAGTCGCTCGCCGTGCAGGGAACTTCGATGGTCTGGGTCCAACCGGTCCCCGGAACACACTCGATCTCCGGCCCGGCCAGATCTGGTGGCACATATCCGACTCGCTGCCCGGACAGCGTGAAGTCGCCGCTGCCGCCGCTGACCCGCAGGAACACCCGCCGGGCATCGCCGGCGAGCTCTACCTCGCCGCTCGTGGGTGTCACTTCCTCGGTGAGATCCTGGACGTGCGGTCCGCTGTACGCCGCCAAGGTGACTCCGCCGGAGCCGCTGACGGTCAGCACGGACCCGTCACCGACGACGGAGTAGGAGTACCACACGCTGGCAGCACCGGGCCCGGGCTCACCGGTCTCCATCGTCGCGCCGGACATCGTCCCTGACACGAGCTCGCCTTGCGCTCCGTCCAGGTCGGCAACCGCGCCGTCGAGGGAGACCGCGGACACGAAGTCGTCATTTCCAGGACCGCCGTCACCGTCGCCCGGCTGCCAGAGGGTGAACGCGAAGGCGCCTCCGCCGTCGGCCGACGCCGAGACCCGGAGTACGTAGGTCATGCCGTCCTCGGCCACGAATCCGAGGCCCCCGTCCCCATTCTCGGAGTCCACAGTCGCCAATGGGTGTTCCGAGCCGGCGTAGACCTCCGGCGTCACCCCGAATTCCGCGGTGGGTATCACGAACACGCCACCGCTCGCGGGCGCTGTCCACCGGAACCACACCGATCTCTCACCCGTGCCGGTCTCGCCGGTCTCGACCGTAGCGTTCTCGGTGCTGCCCTCGAATTCGGCGGCGTCGGCGGGTACGACCACAGCAGCGGCCAAGTCGTCGTTGGCCGGCGGGTCGCCGTCGGCGCGCACCACCCCGGCATACAGGATCGTCGCGGCCGTGACTGCGCCGACGGACAGGGCAGTGACGATGGTTCGTCGACGGGGACGGGAGAACCAGCTCACGACGCTTACCTCTTGCCTACGGAGATGTTGAGGATCGGCGACCAGCAGATCCACTTGTTGAGGATGAGCTTGGCGCACAGCTTCAGCGGCGGATACGAGACCGCGACACCGATGTCCACCCCGACGCAGGAGTTGCCGATGCATCCCTGTCCCCACACGCTGACCTCGCCGTCGACGGTGAAGGAGTTGATCGTGCGGGTCTGGCCCAGCTGCTGGAGGTACACCTGCTGCGGTCCACCACGAACGAAGGCGACGAAGAGATAGCCGGTGACTCCACCGGAGATCGATCCGCAGATGCCCAGGAAACAGGCGCTGGTGCTGGAGCTGAGGCTCACTCCGGCGAAGCCGTAGGCCCAGAACTTGTTCGGGTTGGTGAAGTGGACGCCACCTTGCACGATGCCCTTGAGCGCGGAGAACTCGACGTGTACGCCGGCCTGGCGCTGGCCCATGTCCTTGGTGCAGAAGCTGGCGTATCCCTGGGCGATGTGACCGTTGCCGATGTCGGCCGACCCGGACACGCACAGGCCGCCGGATGAGTCGAAGAGCGCCTCGCCCTCGACGTGCAGGATCGGACCCAGGTCGACGTCCAGGGCGGCCCGCGCCTTCAGCGGGCCGTCGACGTTCCAGATGCGCACCTGACCCTCGATGCTGCCGAGGATCTTCACACTCGCCGCCCCGCCGACGTCGAAGCGCACCTTGTTGCCCTGGCGGTAGACCTCGCCGTGGACGTCGGCGGTCACCAGGTTGGCCACGTTGAGTGAGGCGTCCAGGACGAAGCCGACGTCGGAGCCGACCTCGATCTGGGCCGAGGCCAGGGTGAACCTGCCACCCACCGGCGGGTTGATCCGGACGTCGCCGGCGCCGCGCAGGTTCCAGTAGAAGTCGCCGCCGTCGCGCCGGAACTCGCCGGCGACGGCCACGTTGGCACTCAGCAGCGAGTTGGGGTTGGTGAACAGGGCCAGCTCCGCGCTCGCGGAGCCCCAGGTCGCGTTGTCGACGTTGCCGAAGCTGACGTCCAGATCGGCGTTGACGAACTGCAGCAGGGTGACGTTCGCCGACCCGTTGAGCACGAAGTTGCCCTGACGGGCCCGCTTCGGTCCGCTGGGCGTGTCGACCATGATCCCGCCGCCCGCGTTGACCGCGGGGCCGAAGAACAGGCGCGAGTCGTAGACCGACGCCTCGGCGAAGTCATCGAGCTTGAGACTGGCCTCACTGATCGCCAGACCGGTGCCGTCCAGGGTCGCATCGATGGTGGCCTCGAGGCCGACGACCTCGAGCGTGCCGTTGACCGACACGTGGTACGGGTTGGCCCGGCCTGGATGGACGGCGATCTGGAAGCATGGACCGCTCGTCGGCAGGCCGTCGCGCCACTCTGCCACCGGCAGTGCGGCGACCAGGCTCAGGTCACAACCACGGCCGTCGAGACTGGTGATGCCACCCACCTCGAACGGATCCGCGGCAATCATCAGGTCGAAGTCCACCGTGCCCTGACTCCCGCCCAGGGCGAAGGCGCCCACCGCGTGCAGATCGGCGCCGAGCAGGGTGACGTCCGCCTGCAGGCCGATGCTGATGTCGACCGGCGCCTGCTCCAGGCTGGCTCCGAGATGGACCTTGCCGAAGAGCTGGAGGTTGCGCAGGTTGATCAGGCTGTCGATGCCCAGGTTGCCCACGCTGGCATCGAACATGAGATCGAGCGACGGCACCGGGGTGTTCAGCATCGCGACCGCCGAGACGGTGGCGTCGATATCGGTGGAGAAGACCCGGATTCCGCCCTCGAAGGCGACCTCGAACCGCTCGTCGGGGTCGATCAGGAGACGGAAGTGGGTGTCTTTGAGCTCCAGGCCCTTGAAGGAGAAGCCCTCGATGGCGGCCGCGGCCTCGATCTCGCCGGCCGTCGGATCGACTCGGGCCATGACACCGATTCCGAGGCCGAGGACCTTGGTGTCGAAGGCGAAGCTGAAGCCTGGCTCGTAGTACGCCGAGCCGATGGTCCCGCCGAACGGGGCCAGGACGACGCGGGCATAGTCGATCTGCAGCACGTTGGCCAGGCTGTCGTCGATGCCGGCGAGCGGCCGGAGGAAGTAGTGCCCGTCCGCCTCGCCCAGCGAGATATCGACGATGAGCTGGCTGGAGATGTTGAGCCCGAGGGTGATGTCCTCCATGTCCTGAGACCCAGGAGTGTCGGAGATGCCGAGCGTGTTCTTCCAACTGCTCGGCAAGTCCTCCACTTGGACGAGCAGGCCGAGCGTCGGCGTGGCGATCCCCGCGAAGGCGACACCGCCTTGGATCACCACGCGACCCAGATCCAGGCCGTCGATGCCGAAGGCGTCCTTGTAGGTCCCGGTGGTCTCCAGGTAGAGCGTGAGCGCGGGCCCGGACAGGTTGACGACCATGCCGGCTTGGAGCGGGATCTGCTGCAGGTCGGTGCCGCCGCCGCTGGCGGCCTTGTCCGGCCGGGGCATGGTCAGCACTGCCTCGGCGTCGAGGCCGAACGAGCCCGCTCCGGAGATGACCGCCTTGATCCGGCGCAGGGTCAGCTCGGTCCCGTTGTCCGTGGCGAAGAGTCGGTGGCCGGACTCTCCGGCAGAGAGCATGACCGTCACCACCGGGGCGCCGCTGAGCTGCACCGTCGCGGCGAGCGAGCCGTCCACGTCCACGTCGAGCCGGTCGGAGAGGAACGTCGCGAAGGCCTCCGGCAGCGGATAGTTGGTCAGCGCCGTGAAGCCCTGCTTCAGCGACAGCCCGGCACGTACGCTGCCGTCGACATCACCCAGGATCCCGGGGATGCCGCTGACGTCGGCGACCGCGTCCGAGGCGTAGAGCAGATGGGCGCTCAAGTCCTGGTCGCTGTGCTCTCCGGCCAGGCTCACCCCGAGGTCGCCCAATGGCACCCCGAGATCGGCGACGAACTGGCGATCGTCGTCGTCCACGACCAAGGCAACGGTCGCGTCACCACTGGCTCCCAGGGCATGTCCTTGGCCGGTGAGCGCGACGCTGGTGACGTCGGCGGCGACCGAGTGCATCGCACGCAGTGAGACACCGGTGAGCCCGAGGCCGCTCCCCAGACTGAGCCCCGGCACGGGGCTGGCCGCTCCGACGGTCCACCCTTCGCCCGGCACGACGCAAGCGTCGGCGGCGACCGTGACGTCCTTGCCCGGGTTGCCGAACCGGACCGAGGCCATGCCCTCCACCCGGAGCCGGAACCCTTCGTCGGGGACGAAGGCACAGGTGCCGGCGGCAGCGGCCTGGTTGTCCAAAGTCACCGCGATGTCGGAGATCGTCAGTGGACCGGTGGTCCAGTCACCGGTCACGGCCAGACGCGCGGTGTAGTCGGTGTCCTCGCCGTCGCGCGCCACCGAACCGCTCAGCGATGTGCCAGTGGTGCCGTCCCAGGGCTGTAGCACCAGCCCATCGGCGAGCCGCCACTCACTGGTCAGGCCACCGGCCAGATCGGCGCTCCAATGCTGGGCGTCGATGTAGGTGCCCTCGAGGGTCGCCGCGAACCGCCCGCCGAGATCGGCCTGCGCGCCGAAGGTCATCGCCTCGGGCGTCCAGGTCAGGTGCAGGTCGTCGATCCCCAGGCCGTTGCCTGCGGGCGTCCCGCCGCTGAGGGTGAGCTCGATCGAACCGGTGACGTCCTCGCCGTCG
>CAZTHV010000088.1:4196-10922 GCA_964613165.1 uncultured Marmoricola sp. | reverse complement strand
GCCGGCGACGGCGGTGAGCGCGCCGCAGGCGACGCAGAGCCAGTAGGCCGCAGGTCCGTCGGCCCGGTCGGCGACCACGCCGGCCAGCCAGGCGCCCGGGGCCAGCCCCGCGGAGAGCCCGGTCTGGAAGACCGCCATCGCCTCGGTCAGCCGGCTGCGCGGCGTCGTGGCCTCCAGCAGGGAGACGATCGCGATCAGGGTCGGGGCCAGGGCCAGGCCGATGAGGAAGAGAACCACGCCGAGCAGCAGCAGCCGGTCGAGGAACGGCAGGACCACCACCGTGACGGCCAGCGTCGCGACGCCGATCTGGAAGCGGCGCAGGTGGGACATCCGCCAGTGGATCGCACCCGCGACCACGCCCGCGACCAGGCTCCCGGCGGAGAAGGACGCGAGCAGCAGGCCCGACGCCGCCTTGTGCCCGGCGTCCTCGGCGACCGCGACGGTGATCAGCTCCATGCTCGCGAAGAAGGCGCCGAGCGCGACGGCGGCGATCCCGATGGGAAGCAGTCGGAGCCACGGCATCGGTTCGAGGCCGCCGGTGTGGTGGGCCGGGCGCGGTGCCGGCGCCGTACGACGCTGCAGGGCGAGCAGGAGCGTGCCCAGGGTGCCGGAGGCCAAGGCCACCAGGAGCCCGGTCTGCGGAGCGTGCAGCGTGGAGAGGAAGGTGACCAGGGCGGGGCCGGTGACGAAGACCATCTCGTCGACGACCGCCTCCACCGCGAAGGCGGTGTTCCGCTGGGCGTCGGGGACCAGGGCGGCCCAGCGGGCCCGCACCATCGAGCCGATCTGCGGCATGGCGGCACCGGTGAGCGCCGCCCACACGACCGGCCATGGCATCGCCCAGTCGGACATGACCGAGCTCACCAGCAGGCCGGTGAACAGGGCGAAGAGCACCATGTCGACGTAGAGCACGATCGTCTGGCCGAAGCGGTCGGCCAGCCGGCCCTGGAAGATCGCCACGACCGCGTTGCCGATCACGTACGCCGCGGAGATCTGCCCGGCCAGGGAGTACGAGCCGGACGTGGCGCTGACCAGCAGCACGATGCCCAGCGTCATCATCGCGATCGGCAGGCGTGCCAGCAGGCCGGCCGCAGAGAATGCCGCCGCTCCTCGGTGAGAGAAGACGCGGCGGTAGGACTCAAGCATGGCTGGTGGGCTCCGTGACGCCGCAGGCTGTCCGGATTTGAGAGAAGACGCGGCGGTAGGACTCAAGCATGGCCCGCCGAGCCTATGCGCTCGGGTGCGTTCGTAGGATCGGGGCATGCCAGCCGGTGCCGCACCCTACGACGCCCTGCTCCTGGTCTCCTTCGGCGGACCGGAGCGGCCTGAGGACGTAGTCCCCTTCCTCCGCAACGTCACCGCCGGCAAGGACATCCCCGACGAGCGGCTGACCGAGGTCGGCGCGCACTACTCGCTCTTCGGCGGGCGCAGCCCGATCAACGACCAGAACCGGGCGCTGCTGGAGGCGATCCGGGCCGATCTGGCCGCCGCCGGCGTCGACATCGGCGTCTACTGGGGCAACCGCAACTGGGACCCGTACCTCACCGACGCGCTGGAGCGGATGCGCACCGACGGGGTGCGCCGCGCGGCCTGCCTGGTCACTGCGGCCTACTCCTCCTACTCGGGCTGCCGGCAGTACCGCGAGGACCTCTACGAGGCGGCTGCACGCGTGCCGGGGGCGCCTCGCCTGGACCGGCTGCGCGCCTACTTCAACCATCCCGGGTTCATCGAGCCGAACGTCGACGCGACGCTGGCCGCGCTGGCGGCGCTCCCGGAGCAGGTCCGCCGCGACGCCCACCTGGTCTTCGTCACCCACTCGATCCCGGTCGCGATGAACGCAGGCAGTGGCCCGGACGGCGAGGCCTATGTGCGCCAGCACCGCAGCGTGGTCGGCGAGATCGCGGACCGGGTGCGTGAGGAGACCGGCCACCGCTATCCGGCCGACCTGGTCTACTGCTCCCGCTCCGGTCCGCCGTCGGTGCCCTGGCTGGAGCCGGACGTCAACGACCACCTGACCGCGCTGCACCAGGCGGGCGTGCCGTCGGCGGTCCTGATCCCGGTCGGCTTCGTCTCCGATCACATGGAGGTCATCTACGACCTCGACACCGAGGCGCTGGCCACCGCTCGCGACCTGGGCATGGCCTGCGAGCGTGCCGACACCGCCGGGGTGGACCCGAGGTTCGTCGCGATGGTGCGCGACCTGCTGCTGGAGCGGGCTGCGGCCGAGCGAGGCGAGGAGCCGGAGCGCGCGGCGGCAGGCTCGCTGCCCGCCGCCTGGGACCTGTGCCCGGCGGGGTGCTGCCCGAACCTTCGCGGCGCGAGGCCGGCGCTGTGCGGCATGGACTCCGACGTGGTCGTGTGATGGAGCCGGTGACCGGTCTGGACGCCGAGCTGCTCGCCCTGGCGACCGCGGTCGCCAGGGAGGCCGGCGACCTGGTTCTCCGGCTGCGCCGCGAGGGCGTCGACATCGCGGACACCAAGAGCAGCGCCACCGACATCGTGACGGCGGCCGACCGGGCCAGCGAGGAGCTGATCCGGAGCCGGATCCTCGGCGCGCGCCCCGGCGATGGGATCCTCGGTGAGGAGGGCTCGGACACTGCCGGCACGAGCGGCGTCCGCTGGGTGGTGGATCCGATCGACGGCACCGTCAACTACGCCCACGACCTGCCCAACTACGCGGTGTCCGTCGGTGTCGAGGTCGACGGTGAGACCAGGGTCGGCGTGGTGATCAGCCCGGCCGCCGGTGTGGAGTACGTCGCCGTGCGTGGTCGCGGTGCGATCCGCGACGGCCGGCCCATCCGCGTGGCCGAGCCGGTGCCGTTGGAGCAGGCCCTGGTCGGCACCGGGTTCTCCTACGACAGCGACCTCAGGGCGATCCAGACGACGACCTTCGCGCGGCTGCTGCCGGCGATCGCCGACATCCGGCGACTGGGCTCCTGCGCCCTGGACCTGTGCGCCGTGGCGGACGGCAGCCTGGACGCCTACGTCGAGGACGACATCGGCGGCTTGTGGGACTACTCCGCCGGGTGGCTGGTCGCCGAGGAGGCCGGCGCAAGGGTCGAGGTGCTGCGTGGGATCGCCGGAGGGACGCTGCTCGTGGCGGCTCCGGAGACGGCGTACGCGGGCTTCCGGCGGCTGGTCGAGGAGTGCGGCTTCATCGGGGACTGAGCCCGGCCGGACGGCCGAGCTTGCGGGCTCGTGGTGTGGGGAATAGACCTCGCCTGACCCTCGCCTGAGGGTGTGGTGGACGGCCGAGTTTGCGCGGGTGTGCTTGCGGGAATAGACCTCGCCTGGCCCTCGTTTGGGGACATGCCGATCCCGGGCGTGCACTTTCGACCCGCGTAGTGCACAATCTGGGCCGCCGCTGCTGCACAGAGCGGGGGCAGGTGAGCAACACCGCCGGTGGAGCACAGGCGGCAGGGGAGAGGACCATGGCAACCGACTACGACGCACCACGCAAGACCGAGGAAGAGCAGAACGAGGACAGCCTCGAAGAGCTCAAGGCGCGGCGTCATGACAAGAACTCGGGCAAGGTCGACGAGGACGAGGCCGAAGCCGCCGAGTCCTTCGAGCTGCCCGGTGCAGACCTGTCCCACGAGGAGCTGGCCGTCGAGGTCAAGCCCCGTCAGGACGACGAGTTCACCTGCATGAGCTGCTTTCTAGTCCATCACCGCAGCCAGCTGGTCGATGAGAAGAGGTTGATCTGCCGAGACTGCGCATAGCCTGCCTGAGCAGGCTGTCTTGATGCATCACCCGCAGCCGGTTGGTCGATGAGAAGAGGTTGATCTGCCGAGACTGCGCATAGCCTGCCTGAGCAGGCTGTCTTGATGCATCACCCGCAGCCGGTTGGTCGATGAGAAGAGGTTGATCTGCCGAGACTGCGCCTGACCGCATCGACGACATCGGCCGCCGCCCCTCCGGGAGCGGCGGCCGGCGTCGTGTCTCAGGCGCTGCCGCCCCCAGGCGGCAGGTGCCCGGTCGAGCGGGTGTAGTACCGCGCCGCCCGCCGGCTTGCCAGCATCCGGGCGATCGCCACGATCGCGCCGCTGGCGATCGCCCAGGCAACGGCCTCGCGCAGCTCGATGTCGGGGTCGGCCGGGTTGTCGGGCGGCTCCTTGCCGGTCGCCGCGCGCCAGAAGGCGTTGAGCCCCTTGCGGGCCACGACGGCTGCCAGCAGCGTGGCCACCACCGAGAAGAGGCTCCAGACCTTGGAGGACTCCGGCGCCTTGTCGTGAGCCGCCGGCTCCGGTTCCTGCGTGCGGGTGCGGGCCATCGTCGCCTCTCGGTCGGGTCGGTCGTCGCCGACAGCCTACGGCTGGAGGTCGCCGTTGGGCAGCCCGGACAGCGCGTGCGCCAGGGCCACAGGATGCCGGGAGGAGACCAGCCAGTAGGGCGTCGGGTCGGCGGGGTCGGTGATCTGGATGCGGACCGAGCGCTTGAGGTAGGGGCGGGTCATCAGGAACGCCCGGGCATCGGCCTCCCGACCGAGAGCCCGGCGGGTCTCGTCGGCGTCGAGAGCCTCGGTCACGCCGACGTGCTCGACGGGGATGTGCGCCGTGCCGGCGTACAGGACGCCGTCGCGGATCTCGACCGTGGCGCCGCCGATCCAGACGAAGAGCCCGTAGACGATGACCAGCATCACCCCGGTCGCGGTCCAGGCCAGCCACTCCGGCGTGGCCACCACGAAGGTGAGCCAGATCACGGCCAACGCCATGGTGCCCTGAACCCACCAGCGCAGCGGCACGTGCAGCCGCTCCCGGTAGCTGACAGGCATGGGTCCTCCTTCGCGAGGGACAGCCTGTCACCCAGCGCTGCACACCACGCAGGTAGGGTCGGCCCGTGCTCGAGATCCCGATCGTCCGGCTCGATCCGGAGCTCCCGCTGCCGGCCTACGCCCACCCCGGTGACGCGGGTGCGGATCTGCACACCCGGGTCGACGTGACGCTCGCGCCGGGGGAGCGGCGGCTGGTGCCGACCGGTGTCGCGCTCGCGCTGCCGGACGGGTACGTCGGCATGGTCCACCCGCGCTCCGGGCTGGCCCACCGCGCGGGGCTGTCCATCGTGAACGCCCCCGGCACGATCGACGCCGGGTACCGTGGCGAGATCCAGGTCTGCCTGGTCAACCTGGACGGAAGCACGCCGATCGAGCTGCGCCGTGGCGACCGGATCGCCCAGCTGGTGGTCCAGCGCCACGAGACCGCCCGGTTCACCGAGGTGGACGCCCTGGACGACACCGCCCGCGGCGCGGGCGGCTACGGATCGACAGGAGGCTTCCGATGAGGTTCGGCAAGCGGGGCGGCGAGTCGGCCCCGGAAGAGACGGATCCCCACGAGACCACCGGCACGCCGGCCGAGGAGGCGCCGGCCGGTCCGCTCGATGTGACGGACCTCGACCCCGAGGCCACCTACATCGACCTCGGCAGCCTGCTGATCCCGCCGGTCGAGGGCCTCGACCTGCGCCTGCAGGTGGATGAGGACAGCGGCACGGTGATGACGGTGCTGATGGTGGCCGAGGACGGCGTGCTGGAGACGCGTGCCTTCGCCTCCTCCCGCGGCGGCGATCTGTGGACCGACGCACGGCGCGAGATCGCCGCCGACACCGCCCGGCGCGGCGGGACGGCCACCGAGCAGGCGGGTCCCTTCGGGCCTGAGCTCTACTGCGAGGTCCCGGTCACCGGGTCGAAGGGCGAGGCGCTGGTGCAGCCGTCGCGGGTGATCGGCTGCACGGGACCGCGCTGGTTCCTGCGGGCCACCCTCGCCGGCCGGCCGGCCCAGGACGCCGAGTACGCCGCTCGCTTCGAGGGCGCGCTGCGCGGGATCGGCGTACGCCGTGGCAACGAGGCGATGGCCCCGGGCGAGGCGCTCCCGCTCCGGCTCCCGCCCGAGGTCGGGCCCCAGCCCCAGGACTGAGGCCGGCGACTCTGGGCTGGGAAGCCTCGTCGTCTCTCGGTGCCCGCCGATACGATCGGACCATGTCACCGAGCCACGGGCGCCTGCGCGCCGGTCTGCGCCGCTGGGCGAGCCAGTCCCACGCCGAGGCGGTCGACCTGCAGCGTGAGGCCGCCAAGGCGGGCGCTGTCCCGATCGGCGATGCGCCGGACCGGGAGAAGGTCTCCGTGCACGGCACGCTGCGCACGGTCACCCTCCGCCCGCGCGGGGGCGTCCCGGCCCTGGAGGCCGATCTGTACGACGGCACCGGCACGCTGACCGTGCTGTGGCTCGGCCGCCGCCAGATCGCGGGGATCTTCCCGGGCCGGGCCATCCGGGTCACCGGCCGGATCGGCGTCCACGACGGTGAGCGGATCATGTACAACCCGCGCTACGAGCTGCGCTACTGAGCACGATGACCCCACCTTCCTCACCTCCCTCACCCGCGCCCGGCCACGGGATCGGCACGCGCACGGTCGAGGAGGTCGTCCGCGGTGAGCTGGCCAAGGCGCTCGGTGGTGCGCGTGGCATGGCCGAGGCCGCCGTCCCGACGGTCGCCTTCACCGTCGTCTTCCTGACCCGGCACGAGCTGAGGGCCGCCCTGTGGGCGTCTCTGGGCTGCGCCGCCGTTCTGCTGCTGATCCGCGTGGTGCAGCGCTCGAACCCGCAGTTCGTCCTGAACAGCGTGGTCGGCATCGGGATCGGCGCGCTCTTCGCGTGGCGTGCGGCTCGAGGCGGCGGCAGCGCCGGGGACCAGGCGCTGGCCTACTTCCTCCCCGGGATCCTCTACAACGCCGGC
>CAZTHV010000088.1:0-4186 GCA_964613165.1 uncultured Marmoricola sp. | reverse complement strand
GTGTCACCGGCGACCCGACCGGCTGGCGCTCCGACCCCGCCGTCGTGCGGCTGTGCAGCCGGCTGACCTGGCTGCTGGTGCTGCCCTGTCTGGTGCGGGTCGTGGTGCAGACCCCGGTCTACCTCGCCGGACGCAACGGCTGGTGGCACGAGGACTCTGCGGTGGCAGCGCTCGGCGCGATGAAGCTGGTGATGGGCTGGCCGCTCCAGGTCGCCGCGCTCGCCGCGATGGTCTGGCTGCTGGCGCGCGGCCATACGCCGTACGACGGCTCACCGGCAGGCGAGCGGGAGTCGTCGGAGGTTGCGCCAGAGCAGGGGTGAGAGGTCGGCTGGCTGATTCGCGGCTCTTGGCCCGGGGGGTGATGAGCATAGGAAGATCGCAGGCATCTGACGACGGAGATCTTCCTAGGCCTGCGGATGGCTGCTTCAGTGCCGGCGGTTCTGCACCAGCACGATGACCAGGGCGACGCCGAAGCCGGCCATCAGCGGGCCGAGGACGGCTCGCGGCCCACCCGAGGAGTCGTCACCGATCATCCCGAGGCCGTCGAGAGTCCACAGTCCTCCGGCCAGCAACAGGAGAGTCGCGAGGATCCAGGCGATCAGACGCATGCGGGCAGCCTAGAAGCCGGCCGCGATCGGCCGGTCATGGGGCTACGTCCGCGCTGTGTCCAGCCGCACCGCACCAGTGCCTCGCCGGCTCGTCCGCCGGTCTCCCACTCCGCGGCGCTCACCGTGCCCCGGGCGTCAGCCGAGGGCGTCCCGGCGCGCCGCGAGGAAGCGGCGCTCGGCCGCGTTCTCGGTGGCCGCGATCGCGGCGTCGTAGGCGGCGGTCGCCTCAGCCCGGCGGCCGAGGCGGCGCAGCAGGTCGGCGCGGGTCGCGTGCCAGGCGTCGTACGTCGTCAACCCCAGCCGGTCGACGATCGCCAGCGCGACCTCAGGGCCGTCCAGCTCGGCCACGGCCACCGCCCGGTTGAGCTCGACCACGGGTGAGGGCCGGATCGCCATCCACTGGTCGTAGAGCTGGACGATCTGCTCCCAGTCGGTCATCGAGGCGTCCAGCGCGTCGGTGTGGACGGCGTTGACGGCCGCCTGGATCTGGAAGGGGCCCGGCCGATTGACCCGCAGGCAGGCGCGGACCAGGTCGTGTCCCTCGTCGACCAGCGCGGCGTTCCAGCGGGTCCGGTCCTGCTCGTCGAGTGGAACCAACGCGCCGTCGGCGAAGCGGGCGGGCCGGCGCGCCTCGGTGAGCAGCATCAGCGCGAGCAGTCCGTCCACCTCGGGCGCGGTGAACTCGGTGCGCAGCTGGCGGGTGAGCCGGATCGCCTCCTCGCAGAGGTCCACCCGGACGTCCTCGCCCGCGGAGACGAGATAGCCCTCGTTGAAGACCAGGTAGAGCACCGCCAGCACGCCGTCGAGGCGCTCGGTCAGGTCGCTCTCGCGCGGCACCCGGTAGGGGATCCGTGCGGCCTTGATCTTCTGCTTGGCCCGGGTGATCCGCTGGGCCATCGTGGTCTCCGGCACCAGGAAGGCGCGGGCGATCTCGGCCACGGTGAGCCCGCCGAGCAGGCGGAGCGTCAGCGCGACCCGGCTCTCCAGTAGCAGCGCCGGGTGCGCGCAGGTGAAGACCAGCCGCAGCCGGTCGTCTCGGACCGCGCCGAGCTCGGGAGGGGGCTCGTCGTCGTGCAGCA
Organism: uncultured Marmoricola sp.; assembly: GCA_964613165.1. Lineage (GTDB taxonomy): Bacteria > Actinomycetota > Actinomycetes > Propionibacteriales > Nocardioidaceae > Marmoricola. Next base: position 2,499 of record CAZTHV010000088.1, on the reverse strand, counting down.
TGGTGGCCTCCGCATGCTTGGCGTCGCGCTTGCCCTCGCGGCGGATGCGGTCGATGGCCCGGTTGCCCGCCGTACGGGTGAGCCAGCCGCCGGGGTTGGGCGGGACGCCGTCGGCCGGCCAGCGCTCCAGCGCGATCACCAGGGCGTCGGACAGGCAGTCCTCGGCCAGGTCGATGTCGCCGAAGCGGCGGATCAGGCCAGCCATGATGCGGCCGTGCTCGGCCCGGACGATGCGGGTGATCTCCTCGTGGAGGTCGCCGGCAGGATCCGGGCCGGGCGGCGGCATCACTCCGACTGGAACGGCCGGACCTCGACCCGGCCGGCGCACGCGGCGGACCCGCGGTGGGCCACCTCGAGCGCCTCGTCCAGGTCGGTGGCCGCGATGATCCAGAAGCCGCCGAGGTACTCCTTGGACTCCGAGAACGGGCCGTCGGTGACCAGGCGCTGGCCGGTCGTGTTGTCGACGGTGGTGGCGCTCTCGATGCCCTCCAGGCCGCCGGCGAAGACCCACGTGCCGGACTGCTGCAGCTCGTCGTTGAACGCCGAGACGGCGTCGAAGATCGGCTGCATCTGCTCGGGGGTCATCTGGTCGAAGTCCTCGGTGCCGTCGTGGTGGACCGAGAGCAGGTACTGGGTCATGGTTCTCATCCTTGTCGATACGTGGGCGGGTGCCCAGGGTGTTCTCCTACCCACTCCACGAACGGGTCGTCGCCGATACGACACCTCGGCCCGGATTTTCTCTGAGGGCGCTTCTCCCTCACAATCGCCGGGTGAGCCTGGTGATCTCCGTCAACGTAGGCCTGCCCCGCGACCGCGAGTGGGCGGTCATCGGTCGCACCTCGATCGACAAGCGAGCGGTCGACGGGCCGGTCGCGGCGCGGCGGCTGGGGTTGACGGGCGACCAGGTGGGCGACCCGGCGCATCACGGGGGCGTCGACAAGGCGGTCTATGCCTTCGCCCGCGAGGACCTCGACTGGTGGGCAGCAGAGCTCGGCCGGGAGATCCGCGACGGCCAGTTCGGCGAGAACCTCACCACGGCCGGGTACGACGTCAACGAGGCGGTCGTGGGGGAGCGCTGGCGCATCGGCACGGCGCTGCTGGAGGTCTGCGGGGTGCGGATTCCGTGCCAGAGCTTCAAGGGCTGGATGGGGGCGAACGGATACGACGACACCGGTTGGCTCCGGCGCTTCACCCGCACCAATCGGCCCGGCCCGTACCTGCGAGTGATCCGGGAGGGTGCTCTCCAGGCGGGCGATCCCATCGACGTGCTGGACCGGCCCGCTCATGGGATCACCGTGTCGACGATGTTCCGGGCGCTGACGACCGAGCCGGCGTTGATGCCGGAGCTGTCGGCGATCGAGAACCTGGCGGCCTCGCCACGTCGCAAGCTCGAGAAGGCGTTGGGCTCAGCGTGGACGCCGGCCGGTCTCGACCAGCCCGTGGAAGAGACCGGCGTCGCGATCGGTACCAGGGGCCATCTCGGGATGCCACTTGACGGCGAGGCAGAACCGGTTGCCTGAGCTCTCCATAGGTCCTTGTTGCGCGTGAAAGGGTCGAATGGTCCTTCACGCAGTCGGCCAGGTGATCTAGGTTACCTGCCATCAGCCCTAGCCCCCGGATAAGGAATGTGCCGACATGTCGTCCATCAATCCCGATACGTCATTCATCGAGAACCGGTCGCCGAACGTCGCTGCGCAGTTCGTGGAGCGTGTCCGGCTGACCCCGGGCAACGAGGCCTTTCGCTACCCGGTCGCCGACGGCCAGCCGTGGAAGTCGCTGACCTGGGCCGAGACCGGCGAGCGGGTCGACCGCCTGGCAGCCGGCCTGCTGGTGCTGGGAATCGGCTCGGAGCAGCGCGTGGGCATCGCCTCGGGCACGCGGGTCGAGTGGATCCTGGCCGACCTGGCGATCATGTGCGCCGGTGGAGCCACCACGACCGTCTACCCCACGACGATGGCCGGCGACGTTGCCTACATCCTGGCCGACTCCGAGTGCCGGATCGTCTTCGCCGAGGACGACGAGCAGATCGGCAAGCTGCGCGAGCACCGCTCCGAGCTGCCCCACCTGGACAAGGTGGTCACCTTCGACGGCACCGCCGACGGCGACTGGGTGATCGGTCTGGACGACCTGGAGAGGCTCGGCGCCGACCTGCTCGCCACCAAGCCGGACGCGGTCAAGGACGCGATCGCCACGATCGAGCCGGAGCACCTGGCCACCCTGATCTACACCTCCGGCACCACCGGGCGCCCCAAGGGCGTGCGGCTGCGGCACTCGTCGTGGACCTACGAGGGCGCAGCGATCCAGGCCCAGAGCATCCTCGGCGTCGACGACGTGCAGTTCCTCTGGCTGCCGATGGCGCACTCCTTCGGCAAGGTGCTGCTCTCCACCCAGCTCGCCTGCGGCTTCGCCACCGCGGTGGACGGCCGGGTCGAGCGGATCATCGACAACCTGGCCATCGTCAAGCCGACCTTCATGGGTGCGGCCCCGCGCATCTTCGAG
>CAZTHV010000087.1:5280-11098 GCA_964613165.1 uncultured Marmoricola sp. | reverse complement strand
GCCCTCGAGCCGGCGACGGAAGATCTCCAGCCCGGCGTGCTCGGGGGTCGTCGCCCGGCTGATCACCACGGCCTCGGACTCCAGGATCACCTCGCCGACGATCTCCAGGCCGGCCTGCTTCAGGGTGCTGCCGGTCTCCACCACGTCGGCGATCACGTCGGCCACGCCGAGCTGGATGCTGGTCTCGACCGCGCCGTCGAGGCGGACCACCTGGGCGTCGATCCCGCGCTCCTCCAGGTAGGCGCGCACCATCCCGACGTACGAGGTGGCGATGCGCTTGCCGGCCAGCTCGGTCAGCGACTCCAAGGTGCCGGGGCGGGCGGCGAAGCGGAACCGCGAGCGACCGAAGCCGAGCTGCATCTGCTCGACCGCCTTGGCGCCGGAGTCGAGCAGCAGGTCGCGACCGGTGATGCCGACGTCGAGAGTGCCCTCGCCGACGTACAGCGCGATGTCGCGGGGACGGAGGTAGAAGAACTCGACGCCGTGATCGGGGTCGAGCAGGGTCAGCTCCTTGGAGTCCGAACGCTGCCGGTAGCCGGCCTCGCGCAGCATCTCCGACGCCGCCACGGACAGGGAGCCCTTGTTGGGCAGGGCGATGCGGAGCACGTCGTTGGTCATGGAAGGTCCTAGAGGTGGGAGTAGACGTCGTCGAGCGAGACTCCGGCGGCGAGCATCAGCACCTGTGCGTGGTAGAGCAGCTGGCTGATCTCCTCGGCCGCCCGCTCATGGCCCTCGTACTCCGCGGCCATCCACGACTCGGCGGCCTCCTCGACCAGCTTCTTGCCGATCGCGTGCACCCCGGCGTCGAGCGCCTGCACCGTGCCGGAGCCCGCCGGGCGGGTCTGCGCCTTCTCGCTCAGCTCCGCCCACAGCTCCTCGAACGTCTTCACCCGACTTAGCCTAGGTGCTCGCGACGCCTGATCCGCCGCAGGGTCGCCGCCGTGAGAAGCGCCGCGGTGGTGGCCTCGTAGCCCTTGTCCTCGCTGGAGCCCTCCAGTCCGGCCCGGTCCAGCGCCTGCTCCTCGGTGTCGCAGGTGAGCAGGCCGAACCCGATGGGTACGCCGTGGTCGAGGGCGACCCGGTTCAGGCCGTCGGTCGCCGCGGAGCAGACGTACTCGAAGTGCGGAGTGCCACCGCGGATGACGACGCCGAGCGCCACGATGGCGTCGAATCCCTGGCCGGCCAGGGCGTTGGCCACCACCGGCAGCTCGAAGGATCCGGGCACACGCACCACGACCGGCGACTCCACCTGGTGGCGAGCCAACGCGTCCTTGGCGCCCGCCAGCAGCCCCGCCATCACCTTCTCGTGCCAGCTCGCGGCCACGACGGCGACCCGCAGGTCGTGGCAGTCGAACGGCCGCTCGTCGCTGGGACGTCCCTCGGCGCTCATGGAATCACCTCTCGGTCCAGGCCCGGGAGATCGTGCCCCATCCGGTCCCGCTTCGTCAGTAGGTAGGCCAGATTGTGGTCGTTGGGACGCGGCGTCAGCGGCACCTGCTCGGTGACCGTCACCCCGTAGGACATCAGACTGGAGGTCTTGTCCGGGTTGTTGGTCAGCAGCCGGACGGACCGCACGCCGAGGTTCCGCAGGATCTGGGTGGCCGCGCCGTAGTGGCGGGCGTCGGCCGGGAGGCCGAGGTCGAGGTTCGCGTCGACGGTGTCCCGGCCGCCGTCCTGGAGCTGGTAGGCCTGCAGCTTGGCGAGCAGGCCGATGCCGCGGCCCTCGTGCCCGCGCAGGTAGATCACCACCCCGCGGCCCTCCGCGACGATCCGCTCCATCGCCTCCTCCAGCTGCGGCCCGCAGTCGCACCGCGCGGAGCCGAACACATCCCCGGTGAGACACTCGCTGTGCACCCGGGTCAGCACCGGGTCGCCGTCGGCCAGCGCCTCGGGATCGCCGTACACCAGCGCGACGTGCTCACTGCCGTCGACGGTGATCCGATAGCCGACGGCGGTGAAGTCGCCATGCCTGGTCGGCAGCGTGGTCTCGGCGACCCGCTCCACATGCGACTCCGTGCGGCGCCGGTGGTGGACCAGCTGCTCGATCGAGATGAGCCTGAGACCGTGCTCGTCGGCGAAGTCACGCAGGTCCTGGCCACGCTTCATCGTGCCGTCGTCGTTGACCACCTCGACGAGCACGCCGGCCGGGGTGAGCCCCGCCATGCGGGCCAGGTCGACCGCCGCCTCGGTGTGCCCGCGGCGGACCAGCACGCCGCCCTCGCGGTAGCGCAGCGGGAAGACGTGACCCGGCCGGGTGATCTCCCACGGCTCGGTCGCCGAGTCGGCCAGCACCCGGGCGGTGTGGGCGCGGTCGGCCGCGGAGATCCCGGTGGTGACGCCATCACGGGCGTCGACCGAGATGGTGTACGCCGTGCGCAGCCGGTCCTTGTTGTGCGGAGTCATCAGCGGGATCTCCAGCCGATCGAGCATGGCGGCCGGCATCGGCACGCAGATCACGCCGCTGGAGTGGCGGATCGTGAAGGCCATCAGCTCCGGGGTGGCCTTGGATGCGGCGAAGATGATGTCGCCCTCGTTCTCCCGGTCCTCGTCGTCGACGACCAGCACCGCCCTGCCGGCGGCGATGTCGGCGATGGCCTCCTCCACGGAGTCCAGCCGGATGCCCCCCTGATCGACCTCGGTCTCGCTCATCGGTTCCCCACCATCTTCTCGACGTACTTGGCGATCACGTCCACCTCGAGGTTGACCGGATCGCCGGGTTGCTTGAAGCCCAGCGTGGTGCGCGCCAGCGTCTCGGGGATCAGGCTCACCGTGAAGGTGCCCTCCCCCACGTCCACCACCGTCAGCGAGACGCCATCGACGGTGATCGACCCCTTGGGCACCAGATAGCGGTCCAGGCCCGCGGGGACGCTGATCTCGACCACCTCCCAGTGCTCGCTCGGGGTGCGGGCGACGACGGCGCCGGCCGCGTCCACGTGTCCCTGGACGATGTGCCCACCGAGCCGGGTGGCGGGGGTGACGGCCCGCTCCAGGTTGACCAGGGCGCCGACGTCCAAGACGCCCAGCGAGGTCTTGGCGAGGGTCTCGCGCATCACGTCGGCGGTGAAGGTCTCGCCGTCGCGGACGGCGACCGTCAAGCAGCAGCCGTTGACCGCGATCGAGTCGCCCAGACCGGCGTCACCGGTCACCACCGGTCCTCGGACGGTGAGCCGGATGGCGTCGTCCTGCTGCTCGATCGCCTCGACGGTGCCGAGCTCCTCGACGATCCCGGTGAACATCAGCTGGTCCCTTCCAAGGTGATCCGGATGTTGGTCTCTTCGCCGGTGCCCGCGGCCATCGGACCCAGCGTGACCACCTCGCGCACTCGCAGGTGCAAGGCGTCGGCGATCGTGGTGATTCCCAGGTCGCCGACGGCACTGCGGCCGGCGCCGAGCAGCATGGGGGCCACGTAGACGACGACCTCGTCGACCACGCCGGCCTCCAGGAAGGCCGCCGCCAGCGTCGGCCCACCCTCGAAGAAGACGTGCCGCCTGCCCACGGCGTACAGCTCGGCGAGTGCCTCGCGCGGGTCGCGGGTCCGCAGCCGGACGGTCTCGGCGCGGTCGTTGAAGATCCGCCGGTCGGCGGCGAGGTCGCGCAGGCCCATCACGGCGCGCAGCGGCTGATGCGGCAGCGGCTCGTCGTATTCGTCACGGACGGTGAGCTCGGGGTCGTCGACCTCCACGGTGTTGCTGCCGACCAGCATCACGTCGCACATCGCCCGCAGCCGGTGGGTGTCGACGCGGGCCGCGCGCGAGCTGACCCAGCGGCTGGTGCCGTCGGCGGCGGCGCTGCGGCCGTCGAGCGTGCTGGCGAGCTTCCAGGTGACGAACGGGCGGCCGTGCTCCACGGCGAAGGTCCACGCGCGGTTGAGCCGGCGCGACTCGCGCTCCAGGAGGCCCATCTCGACCGCGACGCCGGCCGCGCGCAGCGTCTCCGCCCCACCGGCGGCCATCGGATTAGGGTCGGGCTGGGCGAAGACGACCCGGGCGATCCCGGCCTCGACCAGCGCCTGAGCGCACGGTCCGGTCCGGCCGGTGTGGTTGCACGGCTCCAAGGTCACCACGGCGGTCGCGCCGCGGGCGGACTCGCCGGCGATCTCCAGTGCGACGGCCTCGGCGTGTGGCGTGCCGGCGCCGCGGTGGAAACCTTCGGCGACGGCGGAGCCGTCGGGCGCGAGCAGCACGCATCCGACGCGTGGGTTGGGGCCCAGCGGAACACCCGGGGTCGCCGCGAGCTCCAGGGCGCGCCGCATCGCGCGTTCATGGGCGCGCTCCAGGGTCGCCTCGGTCTGCATCTGCACTGTCCGTCTCGGTCCGGTCGCAGGCCCGGGGACAGGGGAGGCGAGGCACCACCACGACCGGGCGCGCCCGGTCGTCGGCGGTGCGTGCTGCTTCCCATCCGGACTGTCACCGTCGGTCCAGGAATCCCACCTGGTCAACCGGCCGCTGGCTGCGGTCGGGTCGCGGACTGTCACCGCCGGCTCGGAGTTGCACCGATCCCAGAGCACGCGAGCTCTTCACTCGTGACACCAGGGTGCCATATGGACACGTGCTTCCTATATGTGGTCCCGGTCACCGGCCCGCGATGGCCCGCTCCCTCAGGCTGTTCACCATCGCGTCGGGGTCCTCGGCGGAGAAGACCGCCGACCCGGCGACGAAGACGTCCGCGCCCGCCTCGGCGCAGCGCTCGATCGTCTCCAGCGAGACTCCCCCGTCGACCTGGAGCCACACCTCGAGCCCGGCGGCCGAGATCAGCTCGCGGGCGCGGCGGATCTTGGGCAGGCACAGATCGAGGAACCGCTGTCCTCCGAAGCCGGGCTCCACGGTCATCACCAGCAGCATGTCGAGCTCGCCGAGCAGGTCGGCGTACGGCTCGACGGGAGTCGCCGGCTTCAGCGCCATCGACGCGCGCGCCCCCTTGGCCCGGATCTCACGGGCCAGCCGGACCGGGGCCTTGGCCGCCTCCACGTGGAAGGTCACCGAGCCGCAGCCGGCCTCGGCGTACGCCGGCGCCCAGCGGTCCGGGTCCTCGATCATCAGGTGCGCGTCCACCGGCAGGTCGGTGGCGCGCATCAGGCTCTCGACCACCGGCAGGCCCAGCGTCAGGTTGGGCACGAAGTGGTTGTCCATGACATCGACGTGCACCCAGTCGGAGCTGGGGATGCGTGCCACCTCGTCGGCGAGCCGGGACAGGTCGGCGTTCAGGACGCTCGGCGTGATCTGGATACCCATGGCGGGCCACAGCGTATCGGTGGCGTCAGCGGCGTCGCAGCAGCGCGAGGAACATCGCGTCCGTGCCGTGCCGGTGCGGCCACAGCTGGACGGCTCCGGGCAGGTGCGCGGAGGCGGCGTCGGCGACCTCCGGCAGCAGCGCGGCGGCGTCCTCGATCTCGACGTCGTCGCGACCGCCCAGGACCTCGCGGACGACGTCCGCGGTCTCGCGGACCACCGGCGAGCAGGTGGCGTAGAGGACCACGCCGCCGCCGCGCACCGAGTCCAGCGAGCGGTCGAGCAGCTCGCGCTGCAGGGCCGTCAGCCCGTCGAGATCCTCGGGCCGCCGGCGCCATCGGCTCTCCGGGCGCCGGCGCAGCGCGCCCAGCCCGGAGCAGGGTGCGTCCAGCAGCACCCGGTCGAAGGTCCCCCGCGCCCACGCCGGACGGGTGCCGTCGGCGACCACGACGCCGGCCACGTCCGCGCCGGCCGCGCGGACCGCCTGGGCGACCAGGCGGGCGCGATGCGGCTGGCGCTCGCCGGCGAGCAGCCGGGCTCCGGGCCGCGCGGCAAGGGAGGCCAGGAGCGCGGCCTTGCCCCCGGGTCCG
>CAZTHV010000087.1:0-5270 GCA_964613165.1 uncultured Marmoricola sp. | reverse complement strand
GCGCTGATCCCTCCCGCTCAGCTCGCCGCGCCCCAGGGCGAGCCCGACCAGCTGGGAGCCGGCGTCCTGGACCCCCGCCCGGCCCTCGCGCACGGCGGGAAGCGCGCCCGGGTCGCCCCCGTCGAGCGCGACGGCATAGGGCGAGATCTCCAGCGGAGTGCCGCCCAGCTCCTCGCGCGTGGCGAGGCCGGGCCGGGCGACCAGCGTCACCGCGGGCCGCGCGTTGTCGGCCGCCAGCAGGGCCTCCAGCTCCTCGGGGCGGTCGAGCGCCTCGTCGAGGGCATCGACGACCCAGGCCGGGTGCGAGGAGCGCTCCGCCAGGTCCATGCCGTCGATCCACTCCGCCCACGACCGCTGGCCGATCCTGCGGAGCACCGCGTTGACCAGTCCGGCCGGCCGGTGGTCGATCCGGTGCTTCACCAGGTCGACCGTCGTGCCCACGGCCGCATGGGTCGGTACCCGCATCGACAGCAGCTGGTGGCTGCCGAGCCGCAGCGCGTCGCGGACAGCAGGGTCCAGTCGCTGGTCGACAAGCCGACCGATCACGGCGTCGTACGTGCCGCGCAGTCGCAGCGTCCCGGAGACCAGCTCGGTGGCGAAGGCCGCGTCGCGGGCCTCCAACCGAGACTCACCCAGCCGCCGGGCCAGCTCCAGGTTGGCGTAGGCGTCCTGCTCGTCCACGGCGCGGAGCACGTCGAAGGCCAGCAGCCTGGCCCGATCCGGCTTGCTCACAGATCAGACTTCTTGACCAGGCTCTTGGGCGCGCAGGCGCGCCAGGCGTCGGCGATCACCTCGGCGAGCTCGTCCCGGGAGACCTCGTCGATGCGGGAGAGCCGCACCAGCACGGCGTTGTAGCCGTTGAAGTGGTCGATGGTGAAGAACGGCCCGGGTCCCTCGACCAGCGCCTCCTTGTCGTCGGCGTTGGCGGTGCGGATGACCAGCAGGTCGTCGTACGGCTCCCCGGTCTCGGGGTCGGTCGCGGTCTTGTGCGGCCTGCGGTAGAGCACGAAGCCACGGCCCTTCGAGTCGCCGGCACGGCGCGGGACGAGCCACGTGGGCACGTCGCCCCAGGACGTGCCGAACCACGTCTCGGGCAGGGCGGCACAGATCGCGTCGACGTCCTCGGGCACGGCGGGACGGCTCATGAGCGCGAACCTACTCCCCGGGCCGGCTATCCACCCGCTCCGGCTATCCACCCAGCGTCGCGCCGGACTCCAGACGCACACCGCGGGCCCAGTCGGCGGCGCCCATCAGCCTCTTGCCGAAGGGCTTGACCTCGCCGAGCTGGACGGGAACCGTGCCGGTGCCGACGTAGACGGCGCTCTTGGTGACCTCCAGGACACCGGGGGCGAGCCGCTCGCGATCCACCGGCGCGACCGGCCCCAGCTTCATCCGCTCGCCCTCGAAGGTGGTCCACGCGCCCGGGTCGGGCGTGCAGGCTCGGATCCGCCGGTCCACGCCGAGCGCCGGCTCGGCCCAGTCGACATGGGCGTCCTCGACGAGGATCTTCGGCGCGATGCTGACCCCGTCCTCCGGCTGCTCGCGGGCCTCCAGCGAGCCGTCCGCGATCCCGTCGAGGGTGGCGACCAGCAGGCCGGCACCACCCTCGGCGAGCCGCTCCAGCAGCTCGCCGGCGGTATCGGTCGGATGGATGGTCTGCGTCATCAGGCCGTACGTCGGGCCGGCGTCCAGCTCCTTGACGATCCGGAACGTGGTCGCCCCGGTCACCTCGTCACCGGCCCAGATCGCGTGCTGGACCGGAGCGGCGCCGCGCCAGTGCGGCAGCACCGAGAAGTGCAGGTTGACCCAGCCGTGGGTGGGGATGTCCAGCACCGACTGCGGGAGCAGCGCGCCGTAGGCGACCACCGGGCAGCAGTCCGGCGCCAGCGCGGTCAGCGCCTCGACGAACTCGGGATCGCGGGGATGGGCGGGCTTGAGGACCGGGATGCCCTGCTCCTCGGCACGCTGGGCGACCGGGGAGGCGACCAGCTTGCGACCGCGGCCGGCCGGGGCGTCGGGGCGGGTCACCACGGCGACCAGCTCGTGGCTGCTCTCCGCGATCGCCTCCAGCGCGGGCAGCGCGACGGCCGGCGTACCGGCGAAGACGACTCTCATGCTGTCTCTCTCCCAGCTCTCACAGGCCGAACCCGCCCGTCGCGTGCGGCGAGACGCGCACCTGGGTGCCGGGGCCGAACCAGTCGGACTCGCGGATGGTCTTCATCGCCGCCTTGCGGGCCTCGCGGTCGAGCCGGTCGATGAACAGGATGCCGTCCAGGTGGTCGGTCTCGTGCTGGATCGCCCGGGCCAGCAGGTCGGAGCCCTCGATGCGCACCGGCTCTCCGTGCATGTCGAAGCCGGTAGCCACCAGCGAGCGGGCACGCACGCAGTCGACGCTCAGACCCGGCAGCGACAGGCAGCCCTCCGGACCGTCCTGGATCTCCTCCGACAGCGAGAGCGACGGGTTGACCAGGTGGCCGATCTCACCGTCGATGTGCCAGGTGAAGACCCGCAGCCCGATGCCGATCTGAGGCGCGGCCAGGCCGGCTCCGGGAGCCTCCAGCATCGTCTCGGTGAGGTCGGTCACCAGCTGGCGGATCTCCTTGCCGAAGTCGACGACCTCGATCGCCGGCGTCCGCAGGACCGGGTCCCCGAACAGCCGGATCGGCCTGATCGCCACGTCCACTCCCTCGCTGGTCGAAAACGCCGACAGTCTAGAGGCTCAGCCGATCTCGACCGGGTCGACCTCGACCCGCAGGTGCACCGCCTTGCGGGCCGAGCGCTGCGCCTGCATCTCCACGAGCGCCGCGGACAGCTCGGCCCCGTGCGTACGCGGCACCCGGACGACGTAGCGCAGCTCCTCGTCACGGTGCTCACCAGCGCTGTGTTCACCGGCACTGTGCTCACCAGCCAGCGGCACCGGTCCGAGCACCTCGGCCCCCGTGGGCAGCGACAAGGCCGGCAGAGCGGACTCCACCTCCTCGGCGGGTCCGGTCACCGTCGCCATCCGGGACGCGGGGGCAAGATGGGCCTCCTGCCGGTCGGCCAGCTCACGCCTCGCCAGCCCGGCAGGGTCCCAGCGCACCAGCGCCTGCAGCGGTGCCCGCGCCGGATCGCCGACCGCCAGCACCCGGCCGCCGGGGGCGATCAGCCCGACCGCGCCGGCCCAGCGCCGGAATGCCTCCTCTCCGGCCCTCAGGTCGGCCCTCGCCAGGGGCAGCCAGGTGTCCAGCAGCAGCACCGCGGCGTAGCCGCCGACCGCCACGGGCTCCGCGCCGGGCGTCGCCACCACGATCGCCGGGCGGGCATCGACCTCCTCGACGATCCGGTCAGCCGAGGAGCTCCGCACCGGGATCGACGGGAAGGCGCGGCCCAGTTCCTCGGCCGTCCTGCGCTCACCGAGCACCGGGGCGCGTAGTCCTTGTCCGCCGCACTCCGGGCAGGTCCACCCCGGCGCCGGAGTCGCACACCAGGCGCACTCGGGCGCGCGCTGGGCGGCGGTGATCCGCAGCGGGCCATGGCAGCGCGCACAGCCCGCCGGGGTCCGGCAACGCTCGCACGCCAGGCTCGCGACGTACCCCGCCCGGGGTGTCTGCACCAGCACCGGCCCCGAGCGCAGGCCGTCGCGGAGCAGCTCGAACGCCTCCTTCGGTATCCGCGATCCCCGACCGGCGGGGTCTCGGGCGCGGACGGCGTCACTGTCGCCCGAGACCGCGACGGTGATCCGCTCGCGCACGGTCTCCCGGGGAGCGCGGACCTCGCCGGCCCAGCCGGCGCGCAGGAGGTACTCCGCCTCGACACTGCGGGCGTAGGAGGCGGCGATGAGTCCGCATCCCTGGATACCGGCGCGCAGGAGCAGCACCTCGCGCGCGTGCGGGTAGGGCGCCCGCGGCTCGGCGTACAGGTCGTCGCCGTCGTCCCAGATGGCCACCAGCCCCAGATCGGCGACCGGCGCGAAGACCGCCGACCGGGTGCCGATGACGATGCGCACCGCACCTCGCGCGGCGGCCAGGAAGGAGCGGTAGCGGCGGGCGGGGCCGTGGTCGGCGCTGAGCACGACGTGGTGCTCGGTGCCGATCCGGTCGGCCAGCGCGCGGTCCAGCCGGTCGAGATCGCGGCGGTCGGGCACGCAGACCAGGGCGCCGCGGCCCGAGGCGGCCGTGGCGACGACCGCCTCGACCAGCGGTCCGGTCCAGTCGTCGCCGGGCAGGACGGTCCACACCGCGCGCGGGTCCTCCCCCGACGCGAGCGCCGCCAGCGTCCGCGGTCCCTCGGAGTAGTGCTGGAGGGAGGCAGGGTCGGGCGCCACCGTCGGCAGGCCGCGCTCCGGACTCGCCTCCCGCTCCGTCGTGGCGTGCCGCGCCGGCACGGCCAGCCGAAGCACATCCGAGCGGGTGCCGGCGTAGCGGGCGGCCACAGCAGCGATCAGCTCGGCGATCTCCGGCCGCAGCACCGGCTCCGCGCTGACCACGCGCCGCAGCGGCTGCATCCGGCCGGTGTGGTCGGTCTCCGAGGCCCGCTCCAGCACGAAGCCGTCCACGTCCTGGCCGGCGAAGCGCACCTTGACCCGTGCGCCAGGCACGGCCGTCACGGCCATCGACTCCGGGACCAGATAGTCGAACGGCCGGTCCAGGTGGGCCAGCGGCAGGTCGACCAGCACCCGCGCGATCGGGTCCACCGCCGCAGCGCGGAGCGGCTCGGCCGCCTTCGGCGGACGGGCTCGCCGCGCCTCGACCCGCGCGATCCCGGGCAGGGAGAGCTGCTCCCCGGGATCGGGCAGCGGGTCCTCCGGCGCGGTCACGGGCTCATCCAACCAGGACGGCCCGACGCGAGGATCTCCTAGATCCCCGCCGCCTTCTTCAGCTCCTCGGCACGGTCGGTGCGCTCCCAGGTGAACTCGGGGAGCTCGCGGCCGAAGTGACCGTAGGCGGAGGTCGTGGCATAGATCGGGCGCTTGAGGTCCAGATCCCGGATGATCGCGGCCGGGCGCAGGTCGAAGACCTCCAGCACCGCCTTCTGGATGGTCTCGTCGGAGACGACGCCGGTGCCGAAGGTCTCGATGAAGACGCCGACCGGGGCGGCCTTGCCGATGGCGTAGGCGACCTGGGCCTCGCAGCGGCGGGCCAGGCCCGCGGCCACCACGTTCTTGGCCACCCAGCGCATGGCGTACGCCGCGGAGCGGTCCACCTTGGACGGGTCCTTGCCGGAGAAGGCGCCGCCGCCGTGACGGCCGCGCCGCCGTAGGTGTCCACGATGATCTTGCGGCCGGTCAG
>CAZTHV010000086.1:10355-11156 GCA_964613165.1 uncultured Marmoricola sp. | reverse complement strand
GCGCGCGCTCCGCGACGGCACCCTCCTCGGGCTCGCGGCCACCAATGCCCTCGAGCTCGGCATCGACATCAGCGGCCTGGACGCGGTGCTGCTGGGCGGCTTCCCGGGAACACGGGCGGCGTTCTGGCAGCAGATCGGCCGGGCCGGTCGCGGCGGCGCCGATGCGCTCGGCGTCCTGGTCGCGCGGGACGATCCACTGGACACCTACCTGGTGAACCACCCGGAGGCGCTGATCGGCCGCCCGGTCGAGGCGGCCGTGTTCGACCCGGGCAACCCGTACGTCCTCGGACCACACCTGTGCGCCGCGGCCGCCGAGATCCCACTGACCGAGGCCGGTCTCGCGGTCTTCGGCCCCGGGGCCCGGCCGGCGGTCGATGCGCTCACCGAGGCGGGGCTGCTGCGACGCCGGCCGCGCGGCTGGTTCTGGACCGAGCGACGCCGAGCGAGCGACCTGGCCGACATCCGCTCCACCGGCGGCGCCCCGGTCCGCCTGGTCGAGGCCGGCACCGGCCGCGTCCTCGGCACGGTCGACCAGGCCGCGTCGCACGGCACGGCCCATCCCGGCGCGGTCTACCTGCATCAGGGCGAGAGCCACCTGGTGCTCGACCTCGACCTGACCGAGAGCGTCGCCCTGGTCGAGCGGACCGAGGTCGACTACTCCACCAGCGCCCGGGAGGTCACCGACATCGCCGTCCTGGCCGAGCACGAGTCGGTCGACTGGGGCGAGGCGCGGCTGGTCTTGGGCTCGGTCCGGGTCACCCACCAGGTGGTCTCCTACCTTCGTCGGCGACTGCCCGGGGG
>CAZTHV010000086.1:6945-10345 GCA_964613165.1 uncultured Marmoricola sp. | reverse complement strand
GATCGGCGAGGAGCCCCTCGACCTGCCGGAGCGGACCCTGGAGACCGCCGCGGTCTGGTGGACGCTGCCCGACGACCTGCTGGAGGACGCCGGCCTGGCCGTCGCCGATCTCCCCGGCGCGGCGCATGCCGCCGAGCACGCCTCGATCGGCCTGCTGCCACTCTTCGCCACCTGCGACCGGTGGGACATCGGCGGCGTCTCCACCGCGCTGCATCCCGATACGGGCCGACTGACCGTCTTCGTCCACGACGGCCATCCCGGTGGCGCCGGCTTCGCCGAGCGCGGCTTCCGCACCGCGACGCAGTGGCTGCGGGCGACCCGGGAGGCGATCGCCGCGTGCGCCTGCGCCGAGGGCTGTCCCTCCTGCGTGCAGAGCCCCAAGTGCGGCAACCAGAACCACCCGCTGGACAAGACCGGCGCTGTCCGGCTCCTCGACGTGCTGCTCACGCACGCGCAGTCCGGCTCTCCGACCACTTGATCGCGTAGGTTCGGGACCAACGTCCGGCACAAGGCCCGGCATCTGGCCCGGCATCTGGGAGGCGCGATGTTCCTCGCCGCACTGATCCTGCTGCTGATCGCGGTCCTGCTCGTCGTGGCCGCCATCTTCGGAGGCGACTCCTACGCCTCGCTCGACTTCGGCGCCTTCTCGCTGAACACCACCTCGACCATGGTGTTCTTCCTCGGGATGGCGACGCTGCTGCTGGCGGTGCTGAGCCTGGCGTTGATGCGAGCCGCCGGCCGCGCCGCCCGCAACCGCCGCCGCGAGGCCCGCCGCGCCGAGGACGACACGACGGCGGAGCCGGTGGAGGGCGACTGAGGCTGGATCACACGGCGGCAGCGCGAGAGAGCCGCTCAGCGAGCACCTCGTCATCGACCGACGACAGCCGCAGGTCGTACGGCAGCAGCTTCGCCAGTGCTTCGTACAACAGCCGGCCACAGCCCCCATCATCGGCATCGGCGCCCAGAATGAAGGTCGTGGCGCGCTCAGGCGAGTCGTAGCCGTAGAGCACGACCTCGTCGCCGACCCGGGCGCGCAGCGACAGCGGCGTCGGTTCCAACGCCGCCACGATGTCCAGCCGCAGGAATGCCCTCTGGACGGCCTCCAACGGCCCGAATACCTCGAGCATCGCGTTGTTCGCCATCTCAGCGCTCCATCGTGAAGTGGTCACGTACATCATGCGGGAGCACCCACACCGACTCAAACGAGTTCGACCGGTCCCGGGACCAATACTCCCGGGCCTGCCGCACGACCTCGTTCACCTTCATGTCGGTGCGGCCCAGATCGACGATCGCGCGCCGCGCCTGGTTGTCGGCGTTGCGGAGGTTCCGGATGATCGTGTCGCGGCTGTTGCCGGTGGGCGACTTCACTCCCACTCCAGCCCGCCCACCATCGCATCGGCTGTCTTCCTGCCGTGAGGGTTGCGGAGGAACTCCACGTCGAGTCCGAGCGATGCGAGCCGGTGGGCCGTTGTGAGCTCGTGTGCCTGCACCTTGACGCCCTGGGTGCGCATCACCGTGCCGGGTTCGATTCCCGGCTCAGTCCACGGCCGCACCGACACTGGTCCCGTTCATAGCCCATGCCCCATCTCCGCCGGGCCGGCGCGGGAGCGGGCGTGAAGGGTGAGCGTGAGGCCGGCGATCCCCAACGGGCGCGCGACGGTCACCGTCACGATCGTGCCGTCGGTGGCGCAGGCGACCTCGGTGGCGCCGTTGCGGCGGGCGATGGCATCGGCCCCGGCACAGGGGTCGCGGCCGTCCTGGGCAGCGACGGCACCGGCGAGGGCGGCCAGGTCGGCGGCGGCCTGAGTCTGACGGTGGACGTCGATCACGGCGACCGCGCCGGCCGCGAGCAGGGCGACGACCACGAGGAGACCGATCAGCACCACGCCCACGACGACCATGCCGGACTCGTCTCGTCGAGACTCAACCATCCCAGCCACCCGGCTCCATGGCCGCGACGGCGGACGCGGTCACGCTCGTCGAGCCGATGCCCGCGAACAGGGGCCCACGGATCCGGGCGCGAACGGTCACCACGACGGTCTGGCCGTCCTGCCGCCAGGCGATCTCGGCGCGGTCCGGCGCGATCTGCTCGGCCAGGCTCCGGGCCAGTCCCGTGTCGCCCCGAGCCACCGCCCGAGCCGCCTCTCGGGCGGCGTCGACGCAGCGCACGTGGGCCACGCCGACGCCCACCAGCCAGGCCAGTCCGACCGCGAAGAGGGCCAGGATCGGCAGAACCATGGCGGTCTCCGCCGTGACCGCGCCGCGCTGGTCTCGTCGTCGCTCCATCTCCATCGCGTCTCCCGGAGCCGGGGCTGGCGGGCGCGGACGCACCCGCCAGCCGATCCGTCAGAACGGCAGCAGGTCCAGCACGTGGTCGAAGACCGTCTTGACGATCTTCTGGCCGGTGTCGCTGGTGAGGAACTTGAAGAGCAGGCCCGCGAAGCCCACTCCGGCTCCGGTGCACACGGCGTACTCCGCCGTCGTCGCCCCGGCCTCGTCGCGGAACCGCCGCATCCTCGAGGTGTTCATCTGGTCTCCCATCGTGTCGGCCATCGGTTGAATGGCGTTTCTCCTTGCAGAGATGAGATTTCTCCGTCCCGTCCGTCCTCGCCAGGCCTTCGCGGTGATCGGTGGAGAACCCCCGCGGATCGCCGGCTGTGGACAGCTTGTGGTCAGCCGAGCGTGGTCAGCCGAGGAACCGGACGCCGGCGAAGATCCCGGCCACCAGCGGCACCACGCCGACCAGCACGAACGCCGGCAGGAAGCAGAGGCCGAGCGGCGCCGCCGCGCGCACCTCCACCGTCCGGGCACGCTCTCGCGCGTCGTGCAGCGCGCCGTCACGGAGCTCCGCGGCAAGCCGCTCGACAGCGACCCGAACCGAGGCACCTGACTCGTGTGCCCGGGCCAGCACCCGGCCGAGCGGCGACAGTTGCGGGTGCCCGGCGACGTCGCGCCACACGGCGACCGGATCGGCGCCCAGCTCGAGACGATGGTGGACCACGAGCAGCTCCTCACCGAGCGGCCCGCCCATCGCCGTTGCGACGGTGACCAGAGCGCCACCCGGCGGCGCTCCACCGGCCAGACAGGCCCCGATCAGGTGCACCGCTGTGGGCAGGTCGCGGGCGAGCTCCTCGCGGCGACGGCGAGCGCCCGGCGCCTCAGCTCTGCCGAGCACCCTCCAGGCGACCGCACCGGCGACCACGGCGGCCACGAGACCGGGCAGGCCGCCGATGACCAGCCATGCGCCCAGCGCCGACGACCCGGCCAGGACCGGCCTGAGGCGCTCCAGCGCCGCCCGATCCGCGGCGCTCGGACCCGGCGCCACGATCAGGACGGCCCGGAGCGCCCCACTCCTCGGCGCTGGCGACCCTGGCGGCACTGCTGCTCCGGGCGCCGAGGA
>CAZTHV010000086.1:0-6935 GCA_964613165.1 uncultured Marmoricola sp. | reverse complement strand
GGCGCCCGGAGCAGCAGTGCCGCCAGGGTCGCCAGCGCCGCCAACGCGCTCATCGGCCCGACGCCGTGGCGCCGATCCGGTCCAGCCAGCGCATCCCGAGGGCGGCCAGCACCAGGCCGGCGACCAGGCAGGCCAGCCCCACGGGCGTGCCCAGGAGGAACGACCACGGATCCCCACCCACTCCGCTGCCCAGAGCGAGCACGCCGGCCGGGAGCATCGCCAGCAGCCGGGCGGTGGCCTGGGCGGAGGCCAGCTCCGTCCGCACCAGCCGATCGATCTCCCGCTCTCGACGGACCGTGACCGCGGCCATCTCCATCGCCGAGGCCAGGCTCGCACCGGAACGAGCGGCGACCTGCCAGGCTGCCGCCAGCGTGCGGCACTGCTCCGCGCCCGGCAGCCCCGCCAGGCGCCGCAGAGCTGCCGGCACGTCGGCGTCCAGGTCGGCCGCACGTGCGACCGGGGCGAGCTCCGGCCAGTCCCGAACGGCATCGCGCAGCGCATGGAGCGGCGGCCGGCCGGCAGCCAGATCCGCGGCGAGTCCCTCGCAGACCGCCCCCACCAGAGCAGTACGCCGGGAGGCGACCGCCCGGGCACGCGCCCGGCGCAGGTGCGCGGCGGTCTCGACGGCCACCCCTATCCCGGTGAGCGCCAGCACCACGTGAGACCCGCGTAGCCACACCGCGACTCCCACTCCCACCACGACCACGACGACGGGGACCGGTATCCGCGATCGGCGGGCGCCCGGACCGAGCCGCATCGCCGGCCGTGACAGCAGGACGGCGGCACCGGCCGCGAGCACACCCGCCAGCGCAGTCATCGCCGCAACAGCTCCTCCAGCAGGTCCGCGCCCGGCCCGACCTCGGCGCGAGCGCCCACGAACACCACGGCACTCACCACCCGAGCATCACCACCGTGGCGTTCCAGCACGCCGATCTCGCGCACCCGGCGCAGCCCGTCGCGTCCGCGGTGCGTGTGCACGACCACGTCGACGGCGGAGCCGAGCTGGCTGTGCACCGCCGCACGGCTCACGCCGGCCGCGAGCGCCAGGCTCTCCACCCGGCTGGGCACGTCGGCCGCCGAATTGGCGTGGATCGTGCCGCAGCCACCCTCGTGGCCGGTGTTCATCGCGGCCAGCAGATCGACCACCTCGGCGCCCCGGACCTCGCCGACCACCAGCCGGTCCGGACGCATCCGCAACGCCTGCCGCACCAGCGTCCGCACGGTGATCTCCCCCGCGCCCTCGATGTTGGCCGGACGCGCCTCCAGGGCGACCACGTGCGGATGGACCGGTCGCAGCTCGCTGGAGTCCTCGACGACCACCAGCCGCTCACCCGGGTCGGCCAGGCCCAGCAGGGCGTTGAGCAGCGTGGTCTTGCCCGAGCCGGTGCCACCGCTGACCAGGAAGGCCAGCCGCGACTCGACGATGTCCCGCAGCAGCGCGGCGCCCCGCTCGCTCACCGTCCCGGCGGCCACCAGCTCCTCGAGACCGAAGGACCGGCGTCGCGGGACGCGCAGCGAGACCAGGGTCCCCGGACGTGCGATCGGCGCCAGCACGGCGTGAAAGCGGGTCCCGTCGGGCAGCCGGAGGTCGACATGCGGTGAGGCGTCGTCCAGGCGGCGTCCAGCAGAGGCGGCGAGCCGCTGAGCCAGCCGGCGCACCGACTCCTCCTCGGGGATGCGGACCGCCGTCCGCTCCAACCCCTGTCCACGGTCGATCCACACCTCACCCGGGCCGTTGACCAGGACGTCGGTCACCCCCGGCAGGGCGAGCAGTGGGTCCAGCGGCCCGGCGCCGACGATCTCGCGGCGCAGGGCGTCGTGCACGGCCAGGACGGCGGCGTCGCCGACCGGACGGCCCGAGCCACGCAGCGCCTGGGCGACGCGATGCGGGGTCAACAGCGCCGCGTCGCGGGCCAGCTCGTCGCGCACCTCCCCCAGGACGTCCTCCGGCACGTCCTCCATCCGACTCATGCAGCATCGACCCGCTCACCGCCCTGTTCCCCCGCCAGTGCCTGGCTCACCGATCCAGCGGTCCTGGCGAGGACGCCGCGTCTCGATCGCAATGGGCCCGCGCCGAGCCCGATCGCCTCGTCGAGACCGCGCTGGTCCGGCATCGCGGCCAGCAGCGGCAGGCCCAGCACCTGGGCGGCCTCCTCCGGCGCGACCCCGCCTGGGCCTCCGCGGGTCACCAGCCCCGTCCGTGGTCCCGTAGGCAGGCGCGGCACCAGCCGGCTCGCCGCCACCACGCCCGGCACGGTCAGCACACAGACCAGCACCACGCTGTCGCATCGGGCCACCACCTCGTCGGTCACCGGGTCGCGGTGCCGGGGTAGGTCGAGCACGACCGTGCCGAACCCGCGCCGGCCGGCGGACAGCACCTCGCGCACCGCGAAGGCCGGCAGCGAGACCGGCCGGTCGACCGGCCAGACCAGCAGCGACAGGTCCCCACGCCGCGGCAGCGTCTCTCGCAGCGACCGGCCGCTGAGCCGCCCGGTGGCCTGCATCAGCGCGTCCCATCGGATGCCGCCGGGTCGGTCGATGCCGAGCACATGGTCGATCCCGGCGCCCATCGGGTCGGTGTCCACCAGCAGCGTCGGCGACCGCTCGGCCGCGCGGATCGCCAAGGCAGTGGCGAGAACGGTTGCCCCGGCGCCACCCGACCCGCCGATCACCCCCACCAGCCTCCCCCTGGCGATCGCGCCGTCGGCGACATCGGTGAGCAGCTCCACCAACCACGTCTCCGAGGCCGGCAGCGCCGACACCGACTCAGCGCCGACCGTCACCGCCTCCCGGAAGAGCACGTCCGGAAGCTCGCCGGCTCCGAGGACATGCACCCGCTGCCGCCTGGACGGACGCAGCCGCGCCACCGCCGCGACCAGGTCGGCTCCGACCAGGACCAGCGGAGCGACCGCCCACAGCCGCAGTGCCTCCTCGGCGTCCCTCACGACGACGGGCACGACCCCGCCCGCCGCGGACAGGCGGAGCACCTGCCCGATCAGCGCCTCGTCGTCGCTGATCATCAGGGGAGCAGCAGCGCCACCAGGTCCGTTCGTCATGCCAGCGACCCTGCCCGCGGTACGACGGGACCGCCAGCCGCTTCCGCCGTCACTGTGGACAACCCGCCGCAGACGCCCGCTGTGGACGTGAAGTGGCCACCCAGTGAGTCCGTAGAGTGAGCCCATGACCACCGGGGGCGCGCCGTCACAAGGCAGCCGAGTCTCCCGGCCCACGGCCGCCTTCTTCGACCTGGACAAGACGATCATCGCCCGGTCCAGCGCCTTCGTCTTCAGCCGCGAGTTCCAGGCCAGCGGACTGATCTCCCGCGGCGCCGTCCTGCGCAGCGCCTACGCCCAGTTCGTCTATCTCGTCGGCGGCGCCGACCACGATCAGATGGAGAAGATGCGGCACTTCATGTCGCAGCTGGTCAGCGGCTGGGACGTGCAGACGGTCCGCGACATCATCGCCGAGACGCTGCACCACATCGTCGACCCGATCGTCTACGACGAGGCGATCCAGCTGATCGCCGACCATCATGCCGCCGGTCGCGACGTGATCATCGTGTCGACCAGCGGCGCGGAGATGGTGGAGCCGATCGGCCGGATGCTCGGCGCCGACCACGTGGTCGCCACCCGGCTGGAGGTGGCCGACGGCAAGTACACCGGCAAGATCCGCTTCTACGCGTACGCCGAGAACAAGGCCAAGGCGATCACCGACCTGGCCCGCAAGCGCGGCTACGACCTGGCCGAGTGTTACGGCTACAGCGACTCGATCACCGACGTCCACATGCTCGAGGTGGTCGGACATCCGCACGCGGTCAACCCCGACAAGGAGCTGCGCAAGGTCGCGATGGAGCGCGGCTGGCCGGTCCTCGTCTTCGACAAGCCGGTCGCGCTGCGCGGCCGGGTTCCGCTGCCGCCGGCCAAGCCGACCCTGGTCGCGCTCGGCCTGACCGGCGCCGCCGCGCTCGCCACCGCCGTCTGGCTGCAGAGCAGGAAGCGCCGGAAAGTCAAGGCTTGAAGTCGGCCGCCGTCCGGGCTAGACAGGAGTCACAACTCCACGGACTGCACGCGGTCAGGTACCCACGCGGCGATCGACCCATCTTCGAGGGCGTTGGCAGCCGGGAGACTCCCGGCGCAACATTTCGACATCTGCACGCCTGGTAGCCGTGATCCGCGTGTCCGAGCGGCATCGAGGCCTCGTCTCGGTGCCGCTCAACTCGTCCGTGCCGCTCAACCAGTCAAGGGAGACGCCTCCACCGCCGCGGCGTACGCCTCCGGGACGTAGAGCAGCCAGGAGTGCACGCCAGCCCTGCCGCCGTCGCGGTAGCCGCGGAGGTTGGACTCGTACGCCGCGCGCAGCGCAAGGTGGCCGGCCTCGGGCACCACCACCGACGCCGGGTCGACGCCGCGGCTCGCGATCACCAGCCGCTCCGCCGCCCGGGCGACGATGCCGTTGTGCGACGGGAAGGGCATCAGCGTCGCCAGCTCGGCGTGCACCACCGCCGCGACCACCAGCGCCGGCGCCGAGGTCGCCAGCAGGGTCGAGCCCAGGTCGGCCAGACGTCGCGCCGCCTCCGGCGAGGCCGGCCGGCCGAGCGCGTCGTCGGGCACCGACCCACGACCGGCCAGGGCATGCAGGCGGGCGAACGCCTGCAGCGGCTGGCTGATCAGCACCGGCGCCAGTCCGAGCAGCTCGGCGCTCACCGCGACGGCCGCGCGGGCGATCTCGTCACCGGCGCCGTCGCGGACCTCCGCCAGCGTCGAGGCCGAGCCCTCCAGCACCGCGGAGGCATGAGCGCCCCGCAGCAGCGACTCCGCGGTCTGCTCGGACGTCGTACGCCGCATGCCACGATCGCGCAGGATCGCATCGATCCCGTCGCGGGCCGCCACGAAGCCGGACGGCACGCCCTCCAGCGCAGTCAGCCGGGCCAATGGGTCGGGCGTGGGGTCAGGCACGCGAGCGAGGGTATCGGGTACGTTCGAGGCACGATGAGCGACGAGGTCTGCAGCCGGGCACTCTCCTTCCGCTCCGTGGCGGACGTCTACGACCGCGCGCGCCCGGAGTACCCCGCCGAGGCCGCCGAGTGGCTGATCGGCTCGAGCGATCCGGCCGTCGTGGTCGAGCTCGGCGCCGGGACCGGCAAGCTCACCGAGGCGCTCGTCGCCGCCGGCCACCAGGTCTTCGCCACCGACCCACTCCCGGAGATGCTGAGCCGCCTACGCCGACGCGCCCCGGCGGCGCGCACCGCCGTCGCCACGGCCGAGGCCATCCCGCTGCCATCCCGGTTCGCCGACGTGGTGGTCTGCGCGCAGTCCTTCCACTGGTTCGACCACACCATCGCCTTGCCCGAGATCGCCCGCGTGCTGCGCCCCGGTGGAGTGCTCGCCGCGGTCTGGAACACCCGCGACGAGGGCATCCCGTGGGTACGCCGGCTGAGCCGGCTCATCGACCCGTCCGACCCGGTGGGCTCCGGCCAGGGCCGGATCGTCGAGCCGCTGGTCGCCTCGGAGGAGTTCACCGAGGTGGAGCGCCGCGACTTCCGGTTCTGGCAGGACCTGCGCCGCGACAGCCTCCTGGACCTGGTCCGCTCCCGCTCCAACGTCGCGACGATGGCCGAGGACGAGCGCGCCGAGGTGCTGCGCCGTGTCGGCGAGCTGTACGACGAGTACGGGCGCGGTCCCGACGGCATGCGACTGCCGTACGTCACCCGCTGCTACCGCAGCGTCGTCCGTCACCACGAGCCGGCTCCGCCGCCGCGGGTCGCCGTCGGCGACCTGCCCACCGTCGCCGTGTCCCCGCCTCTCGTCCCCGCCCAGCCGGGGGCGCCCGAGGACCCGGGGACGACGCTGATCGCCTTCAGTTGACGGCCGAAGCGACACGGTTCTGAGCGAAACGGCTGCCACCAGTCGCTCCGGAGAGCCATATCGCTCAGAACCGGTTGATCGACGACGGGCAGAGCAGGGCCAACCCCGCGGTGCCGAGGCGGCCCGATCGTCCTAGTCTGGGAGCACCGCTGTGACCCATCACACCCCTGTCACCTATCCGTCGCTCACCCACAGGAGACTTCACCGATGAGCAAGCCCAGCGAGACGCTGTCCAACTTGATGAACGAGGAGCGGCGGTTCGATCCGCCTGTGGGGCTTGCCGCAGAGGCGAATCTGTCGGCGGCGGCGTACGACGAGGCGGATGCCGATCTCTTGGGGTTCTGGGAGAGGCAGGCCGGACGTTTGGATTGGCACACCGGTTGGGACAAGGTGTTGGACTGGTCGAACCCGCCGTTCGCGAAGTGGTTCGTGGGTGGGCGGCTCAATGCGGCGTACAACTGCGTGGACCGGCATGTGGAGGCCGGGGCCGGTGACAAGGTCGCCTTCCACTGGGTCGGCGAGCCCCAGACCGGTGACCAGAGTGACACCCGCGACATCACCTATGCCGAGCTCAAGGACGCGGTCTGTCAGGCTGCCAACGCGCTGGTCGAGCTGGGGGTGAAGACCGGTGACCGGGTGGCGATCTACATGCCGATGATCCCCGAGACCGTGGTCACGATGCTGGCCTGCGCCCGGCTGGGTGCCCCGCACACGGTGGTCTTCGGCGGCTTCTCCGCCGACGCGCTGGCCTCGCGGATCGAGGACTGCCAGGCCAAGGTCGTGGTGACCTCCGACGGCGGCTACCGCCGCGGAGCCCCCTCGGCGTTGAAGCCCGCTGTCGACGAGGCCTGCACCAAGACCGCCGAGAATGGGCACAGCGTGGAGAAGGTCCTGGTGGTGCGGCGCACCGGTCAGGACGTGGAATGGAACGGTGCCGAGGACGGGGGACCGGACGTCTGGTGGCACGACCTGGTCGATAGCCAGCCCACCGAGCACGAGTGCGAGTTCTTCGACTCCGAGCACCCGCTGTACGTGATGTACACCTCGGGCACGACCGGCAAGCCCAAGGGC
>CAZTHV010000085.1:0-11244 GCA_964613165.1 uncultured Marmoricola sp. | reverse complement strand
GCCCCCCACATGCGCAGCAGCTGCCGGCGCATGTGGGGGGCCGAGATCGTGTCCTCCCCGGCAGCCGGCGGCTCCAACGAGGCTGTACGGGTCGCCAAGCAGATCGCGGCCGAGCATCCCGACTGGGTGATGCTCTACCAGTACGGCAATCCGGCCAACGCGCTCGCGCACTACGAGGGCACCGGTCCGGAGATCCTCGCCGACCTCCCCGAGGTCACCCACTTCGTTGCCGGTCTCGGCACGACCGGAACGCTGATGGGCGTGGGCCGCTTCTTCCGCGACCACAAGCCGGAGGTGCGCATCGTCGCCGCCGAGCCGCGCTACGGCGAGCTGGTCTACGGGCTGCGCAACCTCGACGAGGGCTTCGTCCCCGAGCTGTACGACGAGACCCTCATCGACGCTCGCTTCTCCGTCGGACCCCGCGACGCCGTCCGCCGCGTCCGCGAGCTGCTGGAGACCGAGGGCATCTTCGCGGGCATCTCGACCGGCGCGATCCTGCACGCGGCGCTGGGTCAGGCTGCCAAGAGCCAGCGCGACGGCGAGCGGGCCGACATCGTCTTCGTGGTGGCCGACGGCGGCTGGAAGTACCTCTCCACCGGCGCCTACGAGGGCACCGTCGACGAGGCCGAGGACCGGCTCGAAGGCCAGCTCTGGGCATGACCACGCTGCAGATCGTGATCTCCGCGCTGGCCGGGCTCACCACGCTGGCGCTGCTGGTCGACATCGTCAGGAACCGCCAGCCCGACGCGGTCTCGGCCTGGGGGCTGATCGCCGTCGAGGCGGGCCTCCTGGTCCAGCTCGTCTGGGGGATCGTCCGGCTCTTCGGCGAGCACGAGGGCGTCGCGGTCGGTGCCTATCTCGGCTACCTGCTCGGCTCCGTGGTGATGCTGCCGATCGCGTTCTTTTGGTCGGCGACGGAGAAGAGCCGCAATGGCACGGCGGTGCTGCTGGTCGCCGTGCTGGTCGTCCCGGTGCTGTGCGTCCGGCTGCACGACCTCTGGGCCGGCCATGTCTGAGCCGACCCCTGGAAGCTCGGGCGGCCGGATCCCGACCGGACGTCTCCCCACGGGCCGTCTCCCCACGGGCCGGGGCTTCGGTCGGGTCCTGGTCTTCGTCTACGGCGTCCTGGCCTTCGCCGCCACCGGACGAGCCTCCTTCGAGCTGACCACCAAATTCGACGAGGCCCCGGTGCCCTACGGGCTCTCCATCGTGGCGGCGGTGGTCTACATCGTCGCGACCTGGGCGCTGGCCACCGACCGGCGACCGCTGGCCTGGGTGGCCGTGGGCTTCGAGCTCGTCGGCGTG
Source organism: uncultured Marmoricola sp. (assembly GCA_964613165.1). Classification (GTDB taxonomy): domain Bacteria; phylum Actinomycetota; class Actinomycetes; order Propionibacteriales; family Nocardioidaceae; genus Marmoricola. The sequence goes on along the minus strand of CAZTHV010000085.1, from coordinate 9,939 downwards.
CTGGCCGTCGGGCTCTCCAGCCTGCTGCTGACCGACCGGTTCCCCGAGGCGAGCGTCTGGTCGGACTTCGGCGTCGGCTACGGGTACGTCCCGCTGGTGCTTCCGTTCCTCGGCCTGTGGTGGCTGTGGCGCACGCGCCCGGACGGACGGCGTGAGCAGGTGCGTCAGCGCGCCAGGACGTGACCTCGGTCGCTTGTCCGGCCTTCCGGGCCGTGGTCCAACTAGCCTGTCCGGGTGGCGGACGCTCCTATCGGCATCTTCGACTCCGGCTTCGGCGGTCTCACCGTCGCCCGGGCGGTCATCGACCAGCTGCCCCAGGAGTCGGTTCTCTACCTCGGCGACACCGCGCGCCAGCCCTACGGACCGAAGCCGATCGGCGAGGTGCGGGAGTACGCGCTGGAGTGCCTGGACCACCTGGTCGAGCGGGGCGTGAAGATGGTGGTGATCGCCTGCAACTCCGCCAGTGCCGCGATGCTGCGCGACGCCCGCGAGCGGTACGACGTGCCGGTGGTCGAGGTGATCCTGCCGGCCACCCGGCGGGCGGTTGCGGCGAGCCGCACGGGGCGGATCGGGGTCATCTGCACCCGGGCGACCGCCGAGTCGCAGGCCTACGAGGACGCCTTCGCCGCCGCGCCGCAGGTCGTCCTGACCACCCAGGCCTGTCCGCGGTTCGTGAGCTTCGTCGAGGAGGGGGTCACCGGCGGGCCGGAGCTGCTCGCCGCCGCTCACGAGTACCTCGACCCGCTGGTGGCGGCGGGCGTCGACACCCTGGTCCTGGGCTGCACCCACTACCCGCTGCTGACCGGGGCGATCTCCTACGTCGTGGGCGACGGCGTCACCCTGGTGAGCAGTGCCGAGGAGTGCGCCAAGGACGTCTACCGAGTGCTCACCGAGCGCGGTCTGGAGACCGCTGAGGGCGCCGTCCCCCAGCATCGGTTCCTCACCACCGGCCAGCCCGAGGAGTTCGCCGGGATCGGTCGGCGGTTCCTCGGCCCCGAGCTCGACGTCGTCACCCAGTTCGCCGGCGGGGTGGGCGCTCGATGAGGGTGACCGTCGTCGGCTGCTCCGGCTCCTATCCGGGCCCGGACTCGCCGGCGAGCTGCTACCTGGTCGAGGCCGAGCACGAGGGCCGGACCTGGCGTCTGCTGATGGACCTCGGCAACGGCGCGCTCGGCGCGCTGCAGCGCTACATCGACCCGGGCACCGTGGACGGAGTGGTGCTCTCCCACCTGCACGCCGACCACTGCCTGGACCTGTGCGGCTTCTACGTGCTGCGCAAGTACCACCCGCACGGCCCGAAGCCGAGGATCCCGGTCTGGGGCCCCGAGGGCACGGCGCGGCGCATGGCGAAGGCCTACGACCTCGACGAGAGCCCCGGGATGAACGAGGAGTTCGACTTCCGCGGCTACCCGGACGTGCTCGACTTCGGGCCGTTCCGGATCGTCGCCCACGAGGTGGTCCACCCGGTGCCGGCCTACGCACTGCGGGTGGAGGCGGCCGGCCGGGTGCTGGCCTACTCCGGCGATACCGGAGCCTGCGCCGGGCTGGAGGAGGCCGCGGCCGGCAGCGATCTCTTCCTCTGCGAGGCGTCGTTCGTCGAGGGCGCGCCCAACCCGCCAGACCTGCACCTGACCGGCGCGGAGGCCGGCCGCGCGGCCACCGCCGCGGAAGTGCGGCGACTGGTGATCACCCACATCCCGCCGTGGCACGACACCGCCGTTGCTCTCGGTGAGGCGCGCACGACGTACGCCGGCCCGGTCGAGCTGGCCGCCGCCGGCGCCGTCTACGAGCTCTAGCGAGTGATCTCCCGGCGTCACGTGCCGGCAGATCACACGCGAAGCGACCGTCAGGACTCCGACAGCCCGGCGTCGTGGACCAGCAGGGCGATCTGCACCCGGTTGTCGAGGTCCAGCTTGGAGAACACCCGGCCGACGTGCGCCTTGACCGTCGGGACACTGAGGAAGAGCTCCTCGGCGATCCGGGCGTTGGAGAGACCGCGGCCGACCGCCACCGCCACGTCGCGCTCGCGGTCGGTGAGCACGCGCAGCCGCTCCTGGGCCTCGGCACGCCGGTCGGGCGGCAGCTGGGTGACCTGCTGGATCAGCGTGCTGGTCACGCTGGGGGAGAGCATCGGCTCGCCGTCACACACCTTGCGGACCGCCTCGACGATGAGCTCGGGCGGGGTGTCCTTGAGCAGGAAGCCACTCGCCCCGGCGCCGAGCGCGCGGACCACGTAGTCGTCGGTGTCGAAGGTGGTCAGCACGATCACCCGGGGCGGGTCCGGCCGGGTGAGCAGCGCGGCGGTCGCCTCGATGCCGTCCATCACCGGCATCCGGATGTCCATCAGCACGACGTCGGGCCGCAGCCCGGCGACGGCGTCCAGTGCCTCGCGGCCATCGGCCGCCTGGCCGACCACCTCGATGTCGCCGCCGCCGAGGATGAGGGCCAGGCCGTTGCGGACCAGCGCGTCGTCGTCGACCACCAGGACCCGGATGCCGGTCGCGCTCACGTCTCCCATGGCACCCATGCTGTCAGGACGAACTCTCCGGGCCGGTCGTGCACGGTCAGCGAGCCGGACACCAGGTCGGTGCGCTCCCGCAGGCCGACCAGACCGAAGCCGGAGGCGGGGGAGGACGCTCGCCCGAGCATGCCGACCGGCTTGGCGTTGCGCACCGTCACGGTGATGCCGTTCTCGGCCGATCCGGCTATCCGGACGGTGACATGGGTTCCCCAGGCGTGCTTGCGGGCGTTGGTCAGCCCCTCCTGGACGATCCGGTAGACGGTCCGGCCGATCGCATCGGCCGGGGTGCCGACCAGGTCGGCGCCGTAGTCGACGACGTCTCCACCGGCTCTCGCCTGGGCGACCAGGGCGGGGAGGTCGTCCAGCGTCGGCTGCGGGCGGTCGTCGTCGGACTGCCCGCGCAGCGTGCCCAGGACCTGGCGCAGGTCCTGGAGAGCCTCGTGCGCCGCGGCCTGGATCACCGCCGCCGACTCGCGCACCTGCTCCACGGGCAGGTCGGTGCGGTAGGCGAGCGCGCCGGCGTGCATGGTGACCAGGGAGATCCGATGGGCGAGCACGTCGTGCATCTCCCGGGCGATCCGCTCGCGCTCGGCGGAGCGGGCCTGCTCGACACGGAGGTCGCGCTCGGCCTCGGCGTGCCGGGCGCGCTCCCGCAGCGACCAGATCAGCTCGCGGCGGGATCCGATGTACATGCCGGCCAGGCAGACCGCGATCGTGGTGATGGTGAGGAAGGCGAGGTCCACCCACAGCGGGTCGCCGTTGCGCTGTGGCTCGAAGGTGGCGAAGAGCTGGCTGCAGAGGATGCCGACCGCCCCGGCGGTGGCGATCTCGCCGATCCGCCGACGGGTCGCCAGGGAGACCAGCGCCAGCGTGGCCGGTCCCGCCGATGAGGCGGAGACCAGCGCGCAGGCCTGGAGCAGTACGGCGATCGGGAACGGCCACCGCCGGCGGAAGAGGACCAGCACGAACGAGGCCAGGCCGACGCCCAGGTCGGCGACGAAGAGCCAGGGACGGTCGCGGAGCTGGACGCCGGCGATCTCGCCCCAGGTCAGCCCGGAGATCGCCAGGCAGACCGTCGTACGCCACAGATGGCTCCAGGCGCCCAGCGAGGGCTGGTATCCCTGGCTGGAGCTCGACTGGCTGGATCCAGCCTGCATGAATCCGGCCTGGGTGGACGACTCCGACACGACCCCAGCGTAGGAACCGGGCGGCGGCGGCGACCAGCGCCGGGGGTCGGGGAGCACCCCCTACTTAGGTCGGGGGCAGGTCCATCCGGCGGGTCGATGTCCTGACCGGCTCGAGCCGGGCAAAGTAGGGGCCATGATCGAGTTGAAGAACGTCACCAAGAAGTACGGTGCCTTCACCGCGGTGGACGACGTCTCCTTCGTCGCCAAGCCGGGGCGGGTCACCGGCTTCCTCGGACCCAACGGCGCCGGCAAGTCCACCAGCATGCGGATCATGGTGGGGCTGACCCCGGCCGACCGCGGTGCGGTCACCATCGGCGGCCACGACTACCGCGACATCCCCAACCCGGGTCGCCACGTCGGCGTCCTGCTCGACGCCTCCGCCCAGCACGCCGGGCGCACCGGGCGGGAGGTGCTGACGCTGAGCGCCCTGTCGATGGGCCTGCCGGTGTCCCGCGTCGAGGAGATGCTGACCCTGGTGGGACTCTCCGGCACCGAGACCAAGCGCCGCGTGCGCAACTACTCCCTCGGCATGCGGCAGCGGCTGGGCATCGCCAATGCGCTGCTCGGCGACCCGTCGGTGCTGATCCTCGACGAGCCCGCCAACGGTCTCGATCCGGCCGGCATCCACTGGATGCGCAGCCTGCTGCGGGGCTACGCCGAGCGCGGTGGCACGGTGCTGCTCTCCTCCCATCTGCTGCACGAGGTGGAGATGATCGCCGACGAGATGGTGCTCATCGGCCGCGGCAAGATCGTGGCGGAGGGCACCAAGGCGGAGCTGCTGCAGACCCGCGGCACCTTCGTCCGCGGTGAGGACCCCGCTCAGCTCAGGGCCGCGCTCGACCGGGCGGGCATCGTGGTGTCCGTCTCGGGTGACGGCCTGCGCACCGAGGAGGAGCCGATCGAGGTGGGCCGGGCGGCTGCCGCCGCCGGTGCCGTGCTCGCCGAGCTCCGTCCCGCCGAGGGCGCCGGCCTGGAGGAGCTCTTCCTGGAGCTGACCGCCGACGACGCCCGCGAGTCCGTCACTGCCCAAGGAGTCCAGGTATGAGCACCACCACCTATGGCGGCACCCTCGACGTGTCGCAGACCACCGCGATCCCGCTGACCCGCCTCGTCCGGGTCGAGATGCGCAAGATGTGGGACACCCGAGCCGGTCTCTGGCTGCTGATCGTGATCGCCGCCATCACCGTGCTGGTCGGGGTGCTGTTCCTGATCGCCGCCGACGAGAGTGACCGCACCTTCACCAACATGATGGCCATCACGGGGACGCCGCAGGGCTTCCTGCTGCCGGTCCTCGGCATCTTGCTGGTCACCCAGGAATGGGGCCAGCGCACCGGGATGGTGACGTTCGCGATCGAGCCGCACCGCGGCAAGGTGATCACCGCCAAGGTGCTGGCCGCGCTCGTCCTCGGGCTGGTCGTGCTGGCGATCGCCATCGTGGTGGGCGCTCTCGGCGCGGCGCTCTTCGGCGGCGACCAGGCCTGGGACGGTGTGGGGATCGGCGACATCGGCAAGTTCGCGCTCATGCAGCTCAGCGGTGTGCTGCAGGGCCTGGCGTTCGGTCTGCTGATCCTCAACACGGCGGGAGCGATCGTGAGCTTCTTCGCGATCCCGATCGTGTTCAGCATCGTCACCAGCCTGTGGAGCAAGCTGTCCGAGATCCAGCCGTGGATCGACCTGGGCACCTCGCAGGCGGTGCTCTTCGAGTCCGGCCGCGTCTCCGGCGAGGAGTGGGCCCAGCTGGGCACGGGCACGCTGATCTGGGTGGTGCTGCCGTTCGTGCTCGGTCTGTGGCGGGTGCTGCGCGCCGAGGTGAAGTAGCGCCCTGTACGACAACCTGTCCGACAACCCCGTACGACGGTCGCGACGCCGGCCGGGCCTCAGGGCCCGGCCGGCGTCGCTGTCCCCGGGCCTCTCTAGGCTGTGCCCCATGACTCGTGCCGATGGACGTGCCACCGATGAGCTCCGGGAGATCCGGTTCACCCGCCACTGGCAGGACCACCCCGCCGGCTCGGTGCTGGTGGAGTTCGGCAGGACCCGGGTGCTCTGCGCCGCGTCGGCCTCGGTCGGCGTGCCCCGGTGGCGCCGGGACTCCGGGCTGGGCTGGGTGACCGCGGAGTACGCGATGCTCCCCTCGGCGACCAACACCCGCACCGACCGGGAGTCGGTCAAGGGCCGCATCGGCGGTCGCACCCACGAGATCTCCCGGCTGATCGGCCGCTCGCTGCGGGCCGCCATCGACTACAAGGCGCTCGGGGAGAACACCATCGTGCTGGACTGCGACGTGCTCCAGGCCGACGGCGGCACCCGTACCGCGGCGATCACCGGGGCGTACGTCGCCCTCGCGGACGCCGTCTCGCACCTGCGCGAGCAGGGAGCGCTGGCCGGCGACCCGCTGCTCACCTCGGTCGCGGCCGTCTCGGTGGGCATCATCGACGGCGTGCCGTGCCTGGACCTGCCCTACGAGGAGGACGTCCGGGCGGAGACCGACATGAACGTGGTGATGACCGGCAAGGGCGCCTTCGTGGAGGTGCAGGGCACCGCCGAGGGCGCGCCGTTCGACCGGTCCGAGCTGGACGCGCTGCTGGGGCTCGCGGAGAAGGGCTGCGCCGACCTGAGCCGGCTGCAGCACGAGGCGCTGGCGGGTGGCTGACGATCTGAGGCCATGTCTGCGCGTCTTTCTGGCCTCCCGCAACGCCAAGAAGCTCGCCGAGATGCAGCGGATCCTCGGCGAGGCCCTGCCCGGCGTGGTCGTGGTGGGCCTGGACGACGTGGCGCACTACGAGGAGCCGGTGGAGGATCGGCCGGACTTCGCCGGCAACGCCCTGCTCAAGGCCCGGGCGGGGCACGGCGAGACCGGACTGCCCTCGGTCGCCGACGACAGCGGTCTCTGCGTGGACGCCCTCAACGCCATGCCAGGGGTGCTATCCGCGCGCTGGTCGGGCCGGCCCAAGGACGACGCCCGCAACAACGCCCTGCTGCTGGATCAGCTCCACGACGTGCCGGACGGGCGTCGCGGAGCCGAGTTCCGGTGCGCGGTCGCCTTCGTCCACGATGGCGGCGAGGAGGTGGTCGAGGGCCAGATGCGCGGCCGGGTCATCCGCGAGCTGCGCGGATCGGGCGGCTTCGGCTATGACGCGCTCTTCGTCCCCGACGACCAGGACGGCGGGCTCACCTCCGCGGAGATGAGTGCCGCGGACAAGGACCGCATCTCCCACCGCGGCCGCGCCCTGCGTGCCCTGGCACCGAAGGTCGTCGCCGCGTTGGGTTGATGGTGCGCCCGGTGAGATTCGAACTCACACTGTCACGGACCTAAACCGTGTGCCTCTGCCGTTGGGCTACGGGCGCCTCGTGACCCTCAGTCGAGGCCGAGATCCCTCCTCAGCTTGGCGACGTGGCCGGTGGCCTTGACGTTGTACTGCGCCAGCTCGATGAGGCCCTGGTCGTCGACGACGAAGGTGGAGCGGATCACGCCCTGGACCAGCTTGCCGTAGAGCTTCTTCTCGCCGTACGCGCCGTATGCCGTCATCACCGCCTTGTCGGCGTCGGAGGCCAGCGTGATGGTCAGCCCGTCCTTCTCCCGGAACCTCGCCAGCTTCTCCGGCTTGTCCGGAGAGATGCCGACCACGGCGTAGCCGGCCGCCTGCAGCGAGGACAGCGAGTCGGAGAAGTCGCAGGCCTGCTTGGTGCAGCCGGGGGTCATCGCCGCGGGGTAGAAGTAGACGATCGCCTTGCCGGTCCCTGACTGGCCGGGCAGGTCGGCCAGGCTGACGGTGCCGCCGTCGTCGGTCGGGAGGGTGAAGTCAGGGGCCGGGTCTCCGGGGGTGAGTCGTTCGCTCATGGCGACACGGTAACGTTCCCCTGCAGTGCAGCCGATACGAGGAGTGGTCGTGGGCGACAGGGACGTGAGCGCCATCGAGAGCGACATCGAGCAGGCGCGGGTGCGGCTGGCCGCCACGATCGACCAGCTCGTCTACCGCACCAGCCCCAAGACCATCGCCCGGCGTGAGGTCAACCAGGTGAAGTCCTTCTTCGTGGCTGCCGACGGGAGCCCGCGCACCGACAACATCGTCAAGGTCGCCGGGGGCGTGGTCGGCGTCGTCGTCGCCTTCGCGCTGCTGCGCAAGCTGGTGAAGTGAGCGTCGCGACGGTGAGCTCGGAGGTCCGGACGCCGATCCGGATGCTGCACGACCGGGTCCTGGTCGCCCTCGACAGGGAGCCGGGAGAGCGGACCTCGACCGGCGGCATCCTGATCCCGGCCACCGCAGCGCTCGGCGGGCGCCGGCTGTCCTGGTGCCGCGTCGTGGCCGTCGGCCCGCACGTGCGCAGCGTCGAGGTCGACGACCGAGTCCTCTTCGATCCCGACGATCGCGCCGAGGTCGAGGTCAACGGCGAGCTCTACGTGGTGATGCGCGAGCGCGACATCCACGCCGTCGCCGCCGACCGGCTGGGGGACAGTCCCACCGGCCTCTATCTCTGAGCCTGGCTGTGCAGGTCCCGCCGGCCGGCTATCTGTGGGGCTGATCCCGCCGCGGCAGCTCGACGCGGAACAGCGAGCCCTCGCCGTAGGTCGAGATCGCCACGATCCTGCCGCCGTGCCGCTCCGCGATCGACTTGGCGATGGACAGACCCAGACCGCTGCCCTGCATCGCGCCCTCCCGCGCGTGGGCGGTGCGGAAGAAGCGGCTGAACAGCATCGGCTGCTCGTCGTCGGGGATGCCGACGCCGGTGTCCTCGACCTCGATGGTGGCCAGATCGTCGTCGATGGCCACCCGGAGCTCGACCCGGCCGCCGTCAGGGGTGAACTTGACGGCGTTGGTGGCCAGGTTGATCACCAGCCGCTCCAGCTGCCCCGCGTCGCCGTCCACCAGCGTCGGCTCGGCGGGCACGGAGACGGTGACCCGCAGATCCCGGTGACGCAGGCTCGGCCGGACGATCTCCTCCGCCTTGGCGATCACGTGGCGCAGGTCGACGGGGTCCTGGAGCCGGACGCCGTCGATGTTCTCGACGCTGGAGAGCGTGAGCAGGTCGTCGATGAGGGTCAGCAGCCGGCGGCTGTTGATGTCGACCCGGGTCAGCGCCTGGGCCTGGTCGTCGTTGGGGTCGCCGTACGCCCCGTCCAGCAGCAGCTCGAGGTAGCCGACGATGTTGGTGATCGGGGTCCGCAGCTCGTGGCTGACCGCCGAGACGAACGCGTCCTTGATCTGGTCCACCTCGGTCAGCCGGCCCACCGCCCGCCGCTCGGTCTCCAGCGCCTTCTCCAGGGCGACCTGGGTCCGTAGCCGGTCGGTGACGTCGTCGGCGGTGGCGACGTAGCCGACGAACTCGCCGAGGTCGTCGTTGACCGGGCTCAGGATGGTCGAGAGGGTGCGCTCCAGGCCGTCCTTGCGGGTGAACTGCCACTCTCGGGCGGTGCCCGGCGGGAGCCGCAGCATCGCCGGGAGCACGCTCGTGTACGTCGGGTCGGTGCCCAGCTCGTGGGCCTGCCGGGCGACCTCGGCCTGGGAGAAGAACATCCGCATCGACTGGCCGTAGACCTCCTGGGGCGAGTAGCCCAGGATCAGCTCGGCGCCGGGGTTGAACATGTTGATCCGGCCGCCCTGGTCGGTGCCGATGATCGCGATGCCTCGCGCGCTCTGGATCAGCCGGGCGCTGCGGGCCCGCTCCATGATCGCCTCGGAGGCACTGCGTCGCTGCATGCCCACCGAGGTCGAGAACGGGATCACCACGAGCGCGCAGGCGAGGACGAAGGCCTGGACCGGCACGGCGACGAGCTCGCGGGCCAGTGGCGCGTAGGGCCCGTTGTCCGGGAACGGCCCGAGCCCGAGATTGAACGCGCTCAGCGCGATGGCGCCGACGGCGATCAGCAGCACGATGGCCGCGAGCATCGGCAGCCGGAACGCGGCCCAGCCCAGCAGCGGGATCACCAGGAAGGCGGCGCTCGGTCCCTCCGCGGGGACGAAGGCGAGGTAGGCCATCGCCAGCGCCACGATCCAGGTGAGCAGCCGCTCGGTCAGTCCGGCGACCCCCGGATAGCGGCCAGGGTCGCGGAAGACCGCGAGCAGCACGGTGTTGCCGGTGAAGGTGGCGAAGAACGCCGAGAACCCGACCTGCCAGGCGACGCCGTAGGAGAACGCCCCCGAGGTCGCCAGGGCCACCAGCCCGGTCACCGCCGCGCCGCCGATGCTGGCCGCGCCGTAGGGCAGCAGGTCGTCGGTGTCGGTGAAGGAGACC